>JAQVZQ010000292.1 GCA_028708095.1 Dysgonamonadaceae bacterium | reverse complement strand
AGCTTGAGATAATAAGAAAAAACATAGCTTTAGTTTCGATTTACCCGGGTTGACTGGATTTCAAATTAAAAAAAACAATTTTTGAAATGAAATTACCAACCGAATTTGGTAGTCGCTCAATTTAGGATATATTCATTTTTGTGAAAACATCCAACAAATCACTTCCCACTCTTCACTGGAAACTTAGGCACGGGTGGCAATTTCACAGGATTGTCTTTGAGCTCTTGCAGTATCACTTCGATGCCTTTATTTAGTTGAGCATCTATGCCTTTGTATTGTTGGGCAGGGTCATTTTCAATAATAATATCGGGCACAACGCCTGTTCCTTCAATAATAAATTCTTTCCCTTCCTTATCATAAGGTGCATAAGAAGGTGTCACAATGGAAGCGCCATCAATAAGAGAGATTGCACCACTGTAACCAACCACACCGCCCCACGAGCGAGTGCCAATTGTTTTGCCAATTTTGTTTACTTGGAATCGATAAGGGAATAAATCGCCATCGGATGCAGAGTATTTGTCCAACAAAGTAACCTTAGGCCCAACATGCATACCCACAGGATTTGGGTCACCCTCTGTCTGGCCTGTGTGCATGGTCATATAGGTGAGTTGGCGCATCAATCGCTCAATAATCATTGGCGAAACATTGCCACCACCATTGCCTCGCACATCAATAATGAGGCCTTCTTTGCGAAGTTGGGGATAATAATACTTGGCGAATTCGTTCAATCCGTCCACGCCCATATCGGGAATGTGCAAATATCCCACTTTTCCATTGGTTTGCTCGCTCACCTTGGCAATATTACCACGCACCCATTTGTGATAATATAGGGCTGACTCGTCAGCAATGGTATTTACCAACACTTTGCGGCTGCCACCTGCTGATGGCTTACTGTTTATCTCAAGCATTACTTCGGTGTTGGCTTTTCCTACCAAAAGTTGATACAAATCGTCAGTAGAAGTAACAGAAACACCGTCTACTGAAATAATATAGTCGCCTTCGTTTACATTCACACCCACTGCGCGCAATGGCGAAGTGAGAGAGCTACTCCAATTGGCACCTTTTAAGATTTCATCGATGCGAAAATATCCAGATTTATCCCTACTAATTTTTGCACCAAGCAAGCCAGTTTTAATTCTTTCGGGTTCGGGTGTTTCGCCGTTCTGAGAATAGGCATGACCCACATTCAATTCGCCAATCATCTCCCCAGTTATGTATGCCAAGTCGCTTCGGTGTGCAATATATGGCACAAGTTGGTTATACTTTTTGTACACATCGTTCCAATTTACGCCGTGCATTCCCGGATCGTAAAAGAAATCGCGCATGTGTCTCCACGCCTCGTCGTACATTTGTTGCCATTCAGCTTTCAGATCAACAAACACTTTCATTTTCGAAAGATCCATGGGTTTTTCTACATCAATCTTGGCAGTAGGCAGGTCGATTACCCCCCAGTTTCCGCCTGTTCTCACAAGCATTTTCTTGCCATTTGGCGAAATGGTGTAGCTAACGTTTGTGCCAAGTTCGGTTTCTTTCTTCGCTTTCAAATCATATACCATCATTTTGCTTGATTTATCGGCAGTACTTCTTGCGGTATAATAAATCTTATCGTTCACACCCATCACACCATAATAGTTGGCAGCCGAAATGGGTAGTGACAATACTCGCTCTTGAATGCCGTCGAGGTCAATCTTCACATCTTTCACTTTTGCGTCAGTGGTATCTTTCTTTTCCTCATCACCTACTTTCACCACATCATTCTCGGGAGCAAATGGCGATGGAGTTTCCTTTGCCAGCGTAATCATATAGATGCGGCTCATGTCAACGTAAACGTGATTCCATTCAGTTTGACTATATACAGGATTGAAATCGCGCGCCGATGTAAAGAGCAGGTACTTACCATCGCGACTAAATGAGGGGCTGAAAGATTCGTACCATCCTTCGGTTACTTCATGCGATTTTTTGGTGTCAAGATTATACAACCTTATCACGGTCATGTCTGCCTGAGGACGTGTATAAGTAATCCATTTACTGTCGGGTGACCAACTATAGCTAAACCGGGTTGACCTGTCAGATGTTTCTACTATGGTTACTTTCTTTGTGTTCACATCCACATAACAAAGCTCTTTTTTCTTATTGTGAAATAGAATTTTCTTGCTGTCGGGCGACCATTCAAGGCTAAATATATAAGTATTCGCTCCGTTGGTTAGTTGAACAGGGTCTTCGCTGCCATCTTGTTTGGCCATATATATCTCAAACTCGCCTGTCTTATCCGATATATAAGCTAAATGTTTTCCATCGGGCGACCAATCAGCACTTCGTTCATTCACACCTGAAGTGGCGGTGAGGTTGCGGGTAATTCCATTGGTGGAAGGCACCGACCACACATCACCCCTTGCATTAAATACCACCCGTTCGCCATTGGGCGAAAGTGCAGCTCCGCTAATTGTTTTCGATGCATCTTTCCATTCGCTGCGCGCCCATGGTTGGTCGTTGGCAATATTGATGGAGAGCTTTTGCGATTGCTGAGTTTTTACATCAAAGAGGTAGATATAACCGCCTTTTTCAAAAACAATGTGACTTTCGTTATGCGATGGGAACTTAATATCGTAATCAGTAAAATCAGTTACCTTGCGGGTAGCTTTAGTTTCGGTGTTATATGCAAATAGATTGGCAGTTCTATCGCGGTCTGATACAAAATATATCTCTTTTCCAATCCACATTGGAATAATATCTTGACTTGGTGATTCTGTTATTTTATCAACTTTGCCCGACTTGAAATCATATATCCTGATATCGTCAGCCATTCCACCTTGGTAATACTTCCAAGTACGAAATTCTCTGAACACCCAGTTAAAGGCGAGCTTACTTCCGTCAGGTGAATACGAACAGAAACCACCATCACTCAATGGAATCTCAGAAGAAAGACCACCAGATGTGGGCACCGTATAAAGCTGTCCACGAAAATCGTTGAAAGAATGCCTCCTTGATCGGTAAACAATATCTTTTCCATCAGGAGTCCATGCCATTACAATGTTGTTTGGACCCATGCGGTCGCCAATATCGTCACGGCTAAGGGTAGCTGTATAAGTTAATCGTACAGGAATGCCACCTTTTGCAGAAATCTTAAATACTTCGGTGTTGCCATCGTATTGACCTGTAAAAGCTATTTCGCTTCCGTCAGGAGAAAACCTTGGGAACATTTCGTATCCATTATGGGAGGTAAGCTTTCGGGCCAAACCGCCATTGATAGTAGTTTTATAGAGGTCACCAGCATAAGAAAAGACAATTTGATTGCCTGATATGGCGGGGAATCTGAGTAAACGTGCTTCCTCTTGCGCTGCAATTTGCATAGTTGCTATCGCAAGGAATAGAGTTAACAGTGTGAAGACTTTATTCATATTGTATTTATTTTAATTGTGGTTATATATTTCATGTTTTTGCATTTAATTTGTCAACGTTCAATATTCATTTATATTACCAGGCTTCTCTATCATTTTAATTTAAAGTCATTCATTTGTTCATTCCAAACAATAGATCCTTTTTTGACAGGTTTCGTTTCGGTGTTTTTTATAATCCCATCTTGATTAATTTTATATTCCTTGACTTCAATTTCGCAACTCAATTCTGGCTTATTAAATTCTAAAATCTTAATTTGTTCAACTACAATATTGTTGCTTGTTATTTGTATCGTACTTATCCAGCCATCATTGTCCTTGCCTATTGATTGTTCGGACAAAATTCCCCCTTGCTTAGAATAAACTAATAAGATTACTTCAGACAAATCAAAATCATAGGGTGTTGTACCTTCATATTTTTGTTTGTGTACAAGAGCCGCATAATAATTCTTATATTCAAATTTAACCCTGTAATCATATCTGTATTCCGAAGAATTAACGACGCAATTTGCAGGGTCTTTACAAATAAACTTCTTCACTAGCGACTCAGCAATTTCATGATTATTCTTATTAGGATAAAAAATTACGTTATAAGTTTTCGTATCTATTGTTAAAGGCAATTCAACATTTCTTAAACTTGATAGATAAGCAACAAACTCTTGATTTTGACCTTTACAACTACTAAGAGTTAGAGAAGAAATCAATATTAAAAGGAAGTGTCTCATAGTGGTTATTGAATAATTTGTAAATTAGAACATTTTGGTTATAAAACTCTATCATGCCCAACATACTTTTCCATCCACAAGGTGCCGTCTTTATAAACTTTGTTGCCTACGTAATCCGTTTTAACTGTGGTGCTACCTGCAGTGTAAGCTACGCTCAGTCTACAAGTTTTCGAATTTAACCCTAATAATCCTCTTCTTCCGGCTCGATCTCTGACATTGTAATATCTCCATCCTTAGATATATATAACTCAAGTTTCCCACCCTCTAAAAAAAGCGCATTTGAGCATGTAAATAAATAAAAAAAGTGATGAAGTTTGAAGATAAATTGCTATCTTTGAAGTGGTTAAACAAAACATTAACAAATCCTAAACCT
>JAQVZQ010000291.1 GCA_028708095.1 Dysgonamonadaceae bacterium | reverse complement strand
CAAAGCATATCTGGCAACTTAATGAAATCAGAGAGCTTCTCCGACAACTTTGGAAACTTATTAGAAAATCCACTTCGTCAGATTATTTGGATGGTGATCTTTACGTTACTTACCGCTTTTTTTATTTTGGCTGGAGTGAAAAGAGGAATAGAACAATCGGCGAAGATATTGATGCCTTTGCTTTTTCTTCTTCTGTTGATTCTTGGTGTTCGCTCAGTAACACTGAATGGGGCACAAGAAGGATTGTCATTTCTTTTTAAACCAAGTATGGAAAATGTGAAACCTACCATTTTTTTGGATGCCATTGGGCAAGCATTTTTCTCACTCTCTCTTGGAATGGGATGTATGACAACATATGGTTCCTATTTTAGAGACGATTCGAATTTACGTAATACGGCAATGCAGGTATCTCTATTAGACTCTCTGGTGGCAATTTTGGCAGGAATAGTAATCTTTCCTGCTGCATTTGCACTCACACAGTCGCCAGATACTATCGTTTCATCACTTGTTGCAGGGGGACCTGGTTTGCTTTTCATTACAATACCTGATTTGTTTCACCAACTTCCTTTGTCAAGCTTGTGGGCTACATTGTTTTTTGTTCTCTTAGGCATTGCAGCACTAACATCTACGATATCGTTATTGGAGGTAGTTACCACTTTCTTACATGAAGAATTTCATATGCTTAGACGCAATGCTGTTATTTTGACTTCAATGGGCGTGGTCATTTTAGGTGTAATATCCTCGTTTTCATCACAGTTCTTTAATATTTTGGATTATACATCTGCTAAAATAATGTTGCCTTTGGGTGGTTTGTTTATTTCTCTTTTTATTGGTTGGCGTCTTGATAGAAAAATTACACATGCCCAACTAACCAACAATGGCTCACTTCCTATTTCAATCAAATTTGTTAAACTCTATATCTTTATTCTGAGATTTATAGCTCCTGCTGCTATTATATCTATTTTTATTTATGGGCTATTTTTCTAATAATCAATCCGAATTGATTTATAAATTGATGTCAGCTGTTTATTTTGATACACCATTTTCTATTAATAATCTTTAGATAAATGATGTTTTAACAAAACTCAATCTCTTTGATTATCCTCCTAAATGTATTACTTTTACAGTAAAAATACTACATGGCATATAAAATAGTTCCTCCTAAAAAATTACATACCACAATTATCCTCCCTGGCTCTAAAAGTATTAGTAATCGTGCTTTAATACTCAGTGCATTAAGCTTAAGCAATTATGAAATTGAGAATCTTTCTGTATGCGAAGACACAACAGTAATAACAGATGCTTTTGCATCAAACACAAATGTGTTTGATGTGAGAGGAGCGGGTACTGCAATGCGTTTCTTAGCTGCTTTCTTGGCATGTGTGGAGGGTGAATGGATTTTGCAAGGCTCAAAAAGAATGCATGAGCGGCCCATTCATCCGTTAGTGGACACTTTAGTTACGTTAGGAGCAAAAATTGAATATTTAGAGAAAAAGGGATATCCTCCACTAAAAATAAATGGAGAAAAACTGCAAGGTGGAGAGGTGTTTCTTACTGCAAATGTAAGTTCGCAGTTTATTTCAGCATTGCTGATGATTGCGCCCACAATGGAAAATGGATTGACATTGCATTTGGAACGCGAAATAATATCTAGACCATATATACATCTCACACAGAAGATGATGGAGGATTATGGAGTTAAAATCAAATGGAGGGATAATATTATAAAAGTGAAGCCCCAACCATATGTTCCAACTCCTTATTATGTGGAGCCTGATTGGTCTGCAGCTTCTTATTGGTATTCATTTGTAGCACTTTTGCCTGAGGCGGAAGTAAAATTGATTGGCCTTAAAAAAGAGAGTATGCAAGGAGATGCTAATATCATCAATCTTTTTTCAGATTTAGGTGTGTCAACAAGCTTTTATGAAGATGGGGTTATTTTAAAAAAGAAACAAGTTACAGCACAAAAATTCTTTCATAACTTTATTAATGAACCCGATTTGGCACAAACTTTTACAGTTACGTGTTGTTTATTGGGTATACCATTCTTTTTCTCTGGTTTGCAAACTTTAAAAATAAAGGAGACGGATAGAATTGAAGCTTTGATAACTGAGCTAAAAAAACTGGGTTACGTATTGCAAGAAACAGAAAATGGAATTTTAGAATGGGATGGAGAACGATGTCTCCCAGACGAAACTGTGGTGATTGAGACTTACGATGATCATCGCATGGCAATGTCATTTGCACCAGCGTCTATAAAATTTGAGGACATGTATATTAATTACCCCGATGTTGTTGCTAAATCTTATCCTTCATTTTGGTCTGATTTAAAACAAGGTGGGTTTAAGTTGAACGAATTAGAAAATTTTTAACAATGACAAGTTTATTAATACTAATAGGAATTATACTTCTTTTTGCGTTATCTCTCTTTGTATGGAATATAATACAGCGAAAGAGGGGAGTACCAGAAGCAGATCCTGATAAATATGTGCGACCTGATGGTTGCTGTGGAGCTCATGAAGTGTGTGATCATACTGAAGAAGAACTTAAAGCACCTCCAGAGTATTTTGATGATGAAGAGTTGGATCGTTTTAAAGATAAACGCTCTCATGAATATTCTGATGATGAAGCAGAAGAGTTTCGAGAAATATTTTATTCAATGTTTGATGAGGAAAAAACCCTGTGGTTACGGAGTTTACGTTTAAGGCATGTTGCTTTACCCAGTCAGGTGAAACAAGAAATGCTTGCAGTAATGAAATCAATAAATAAGGGTAATAAAATTGCATAATCATATCATTTAAACAGAATGAATGTATTAGAACTGTTGGATTATGCTTTCTTTCGCAATGCTTTGTGGGGAAGTTTGTTGGCAAGTATTGCGTGTGGTATAATTGGAAGTTACGTGGTTGCACGCCGCATGGTTTTTATTAGCGGTGGCATCACGCATGCATCTTTTGGAGGATTGGGCATTGGGTTTTATTTTGGGTTCAATCCTGTGTTTTCTGCTATGGTTTTTTCAGTTCTCTCAGCCTTTGGTATTCAGTGGTTGTCTAAGAATCAGAATGTGAGAGAAGATTCAGCCATCGCAGTTTTTTGGTCATTGGGTATGGCTTTAGGTATTATACTTATATTTTTATCACCTGGTTATGCTCCTAATCTCTCAGAGTATCTTTTTGGGAATATTCTAACAATTAGCGCAACTGATATTATTCTTTTGGCAGCTTTGAGCGTTGTGCTAATTTTCTTTTTCTCATTCTTTTATCGGCAAATTCTCAATACATCTTTTGATAAAGAATTTGCTCAAACGAGGGGGGTAAACGTTGCCTTTCTTGAATATACACTCATAATGCTAGTGGCTGTCACTATTGTTCTGAGCATTCGGTTAGTGGGCATAGTGTTGCTCATTTCTTTACTGACTGTTCCTCAAATGACAGCCAATATCTATACAAATAAGTTCTCTAAAATAATTATTTGGTCTGTCATAATTAGTTTTATCGGATGTGTGGCAGGTTTGTTGTTATCCTACTTTTTGAATGTACCTTCTGGTGCATTCATTATATTTGTGTTGATATCTATTTATTTGATAACTAAATTATTTTCTCGTACTGTTATAAGAGCACGCAATTAAAAAAACACATTTTATATATTTGCATATATCTTTCTTGCGCTTATAAATAAGTTTTCAATGAATTAAGTACGAGTAACGTGGAGCATATATTTTTGTATTTGACCTTTCCTTATTTCTTGTTTCCCATATTGGTGCATGACAAAAATTATATAACCATTTAATATTTTCGATGTGTATTAATACAGAATTACATCACCTACATTTAACTCACTGTTTACAATCTAGAAGTTTATTTAGTCATGTGATTATAGGAAAAGCAGATTTTGCAAACATTGAAATGTTCATATAAATGCTTAAACATGCTTGAAGATAGGTTTTAATCGTTCTAAAACATTTCTTACGTGTAAGAAACGGCGATCGCCCGGCGAAAATTGAATCTTACGCATAAGAAATGTTTGGGAAAAGAAAAACGACGCTTTTTTACCTAAAAAGGAGAGAAAAGACGGATGAATGGAGAAAATTACGATGAGAATTGAAAAAACTAAAGAAAAACAGTCTCCTCTATGTCGAGAAAAGAATTTTAGAGCGGTGACTGCCGAGAAAAATGTGGAGAATGGCGGTTTTGACTCAAAAGCATGCCTTTGTTCACATAATAAATGAGTTTATACGCGCTTTCATCATTTCTTACGCAAACAAAACGATTTTCGCCGTGCCATCTTCATTTCTTACGCGTAAGAAATGTTTTGCAAAACTATATTGATGCTCAAAATCAAACGCCTTTCATCACATCAAATATATCTAGTGCCTGCAAGAAAACCCACAACCATCAGAATATCATATAGTTAATGTCTGTAAATATGTTTGAATCTTTAGGGTAAAAGCTTGCGCGTTTCAGCTAAAGTTGTTACCTTTAAGTCTTTAACGGT
>JAQVZQ010000290.1 GCA_028708095.1 Dysgonamonadaceae bacterium | reverse complement strand
CCTTCCATAGGGTGATACTCAATTGAAAGGCTGTGGTATACAAGTGCCCGGTTTACTCCGCTATTAAGCAAAACAGATTTTATTTGCGCCGTATCACCTGGACCAAAAAAAGGAAGTGATGTCCTTTTTCCAATCATACAGCTGCAATCAATAAATTCCGGTTTTGTCATATAAATCACCATCCTTTGTCCAGGAGCCTGCTCGGAAAGCCATTATTTCTAATAAATATACAAAAAACACTCACTTTTTCAACGAATCTATGCGGGTTTCAGGGCTGTACTTTTTATAAATATTCATCAAGTTCGAGTTTCCGAGCAGGCTCCTAGGAGTCCACTCGAATAGTCACGCACATATCTTTAATTTTTGATCTAATTCCCGAGACCCCCATTTCTATAAGAGGAGGTTCCTTGTTCCTTCTTCGATGGGGGTAAAATCCCCCACCAAAGCCCAATGCATATTTTACTTCGTAAAAACGCACGATGTTCATCTTCAGCTGAACTAGTTCACTTCTGCGACCGTGTTTCTTTCAATAAGTGTAGGTTCAATAGTCAGATTTATATATGAATCAGCACTGTCGTTTCTCAATTCATCAACCAGTATTTTTGCTGCGAGCTCACCCATCTGTCCAGACGGTATCCTCACTGTTGTGAGCGGAGGATAGGAAACTTCGCAGAACAAATTATCATCAAATCCTAAAATCGATACATCCTGTGGAATTTTTACTCCGCTCCTGTTGAAATGATTCATTAGACCAAAAGCAACCATATCATTCATGGCAACTACCGCTGTCGACTTTTTGCTTTTTGCGCAGATTCTTTTTGCAAGCTCTGTTCCGGCAAAAAACTCTGGATTTTCTTTTGCATTTTCATTGCCGTCATAAATACACAGAGCTTCTTCGCTAAAGGGAATACCTGCTTTTTCAATAACATCCTTAAACCCTTCAATACGTTCTGTGCGGGTACGCCTGTCAGGCTTCAACCCTGCATAGATAATGTCCCTGTGTCCTTTGCGAATCAAATATTCAACACCTAAAGCAGAGCCTTTTCTGTAATCAAAAAAAACACTACTGTGATTACTGCTGGGAGAGGGATAATCGACCAAAACTATTCTGGTAGGAGATTGACTGTTACTTTGAAGTATTCTTATAATTTCTCCATTATCACTCCCGGTAGAGATTATCATTCCGCTGATTCTTTTACCATGAATGCTGTTTATGATTTTTCTTTCCGACATATTGTTGCTGTCTGTGCTGTAAAGCAATATAGTATAGCCTTCTTTTGCAGCTACACTTTCTATCCCCGAAACAAGTGAAGTATAAAATGGGTTTACAATATTTGGTACAAGTATGGCAATCTCGCTGCTTTCATTTGTTTTTAGACCCCTTGCAAATAAATTGGGCGTGTAATTAAGCCGCTGTGCTGTCTTTAAAATTTTTTCACGCATTTGAGCACTTACCGGATAACTACTGTTACTCAGAACGCGCGAAACAGAAGTAACGGACACGCCGCATTCCCTTGCTATATCTTTTATTGTAGTAAAACCTGTTGCCATACGTTTTTTTCGAGCCATAAGTTAAAAAACACCACCTACCGGCATTAACCATATTTTTTAGCTGTTCATTGCAGCATAATCAGATTAATCTATGCTTCCGGAAAAATTCGTTACAGGACTTTTTACTACCGGTAAGCCTGGGAGTTCACTCGAAAAGTCACGCACGCATCTTTTCGACCATTTTTCCACGCATTTTCTGCAAAAAAGCATTAAATATCCAGATGTTCGCCGTTTTTTTGTCCTGGTATAATTAAAATAGTTATCCAGCCTTATTCCGAAGACCTAGAGAATTTAAAATATCTTAAATTACATCAGAAAGTCAATATGCGACTTTCTGATGTAATCATATTATATCACTTAAATCTCATAGTCAATTTGCAGTTGTTCGAATAAATTTCTGAGATACTCCACTGATTCAAGATATTGCTCATCAATGTTGTCAACATTGCCTACGTCAATTGCCACGTATCCGCTGAAATCATGCTTTTTCAAGGCTGTAAATATTCCTGCGAAATCAATATTTCCTCTCCCGCAGGCAAGATGTTCATTTATTTTTCCATCATTGTCGGCAACATGAAGATAGAATATTTTATCACCGGTCTTTTCAACACTGAAAGGCAGGATTTCCTTCTGTGCGTGTTGATGAGCGGTATCAAGAACCATACCGAAATTGCTGTTTCCTATAGCATCCGATAGCCTTAAAAAAGCATCAGTATTACTAATAAGCTCCCCTACCCTGGGCTCAAGACAAAATTTCAAGTTGGCTTCAGCAGCTATTTCAGTGCATTTTTTATAGCTGTCCACTATAATATTCCAATGCTGATTCCATTTGTAATCTGGATCTATTTCAACCTGAAAGGATCTGCCATATTTAAGTGCGTCCTTATACGGTGTTTCGCCTAAGAACTTCAGAGGTGGTACAAAACTGTCGGTTTGCACTGTAACAGCTCCAAAATACTTAGCAGTTTCTACTCCCATGTGATATGCTTCAAAAGCTTTCTCCCTTTTCTTGCTGTCCATACTTGCTATGTCGGGAAGAATAGGGCAGAAATTAATAATTTTCAGA
This sequence comes from Dysgonamonadaceae bacterium, assembly GCA_028708095.1. GTDB lineage: Bacteria > Bacteroidota > Bacteroidia > Bacteroidales > Dysgonomonadaceae > UBA2632. The sequence goes on along the minus strand of JAQVZQ010000290.1, from coordinate 1,878 downwards.
CCAAGGTTACTACATAAATCCTTCAGTTCTTCCCTGTGTTGATAAATCATTTTCATTCCATCATTCCGTACGCCTTCAAGCTCTACATACTTGAAACCAATTGATTTCATTTCCTTAAGAACTTTTTTGGTGTTTTCAAGTGATGGCGGATAACCATATTTACTGATAGCATACAGCCAACAGCAGCTTATCTTCATTTTTCCCATGATGTGTACCTCCTATAGATAACGTTTCCTATATCTAGTATAGCATTGCTATTATGCATAGTCAATATAATAAATTTATAAAATGTTATCGTTATCTATATTACAACTGGTAAGAAAAATACGATATTGACTGGTTCCCATGAGCCAATATCCTCAATTACTTCCAATGGCAAACAGGTGATAAAAACATGTTAAAAACCATCACAAGTGAATTTCTTTACAGCTAATAGAGCTTAACAAAATAATTAAAGATGAAGAGATACTGTGAAATATCAAAACTAACTGTGATATCTAGCTATCAAAATCAACATGATAATTTAACAAATACTCTATTACACCCCTATTATACTATTTCAATAACATTCTCATCTGCTATTAAAGTGGCATAGGTAGCATTTATAATATCATCTTCTTTAATAACCACATCTTTTTTACCTGAAATGCGTTTCAAAAAATCCTCAGTAAGAGTAGTCGAGATTACTTCATTTACAATGGTGTTTATCTCTTTATCTCTTGTAACTGATAAAACAAAGGGCTCTTTCTTCATATTTATATCGCCAACTGTTTTAATTTCAAATCTCCCACATGAACCGATACAAAATATTCGCCCATCTCCCCATGACCAGTATGCGTCAGGCATCCTCCAATCCGCTTCAAAAGTAGCAACTACTCCGTTTCTTGTTTTTGCTATAATATTGACACTATCAAAAAAATACGGATATTCGGAATAACCAGTCTTTTTAATATACCCATGACATTCTTCAATATTACTTTGTGTAAACCATTGAAGTAAATCGAAATCATGAATTAGCAGATCAATAAGCAATCCACCGTTTTCCCTCCTGGAAAAATGCCAGGACGGCCTTGATTTTTCTAAAAGTTTATGGGGCTTTAAAAAATTAAAACTAATTGGTTCTCCAATCTTATTTTCTTTTATCATTTTCCACGCTGTATAAACAGCCGGATTAAACCTTTCCGTCAACATCAGACCAACCTGTGCATTTCTTTCGTTAAGAACTTTTAAGAGTCGTTCATATCCTTTCATATCTGTAACTAAAGGTTTGTCAGCCATTATGTGTATCCCGCGTTTTACACAGCTCTCAATTACATCAATTTTCCGGTTGTTCACAGCAGATGTCCCAACAATATCCGGTTTTAATGCGAAAAGCTCATCCCAATTACTTAAAAGGGGTACATTATATTTTTTTGCCAGAATCTCTGCTAGCTTTATGTCTATATCACATATCCCTATAAATGTATGGACTAATTTGAGCATTTCTTCAATGAACATTACTATATGTGCATGCTGGCACCCTAAAATTCCAAATCTCATAATAAATCCCCCTATCATATGATATTTTGCTTCACAAAAAACGGGTCTAAACATTTCCTTCCGTTATTCTAAACATAACATAGTGTTACGGTCAAGAGTTTTATAATTTCACTATGCCGCTCAGGTTCTCAAAGTTCTCACCTATGAATAGTTTATATTTAATCATACGCTACGACCTGTAACACAATTCTTACAGGCCAGCATACTTTATTGAAAAAAAGGGTGGACAGGGATGATCCCTTATCCACCTATAGATAAAATCTCATAGACAAAATCTGCTAAAAGGTGTTTATCCAGTTGGAGATGATTGTAGCGGCTTCCTCCCTAGTTAAGTTCCTG
>JAQVZQ010000289.1 GCA_028708095.1 Dysgonamonadaceae bacterium | reverse complement strand
TATTTTGAGCCATTGTTTGAGTTTATCGTTGCATAGACTTATTAAATTATACAAGCATTGATATCGACCCCACGAAAAGCGGAAATTTCAATAATAGTAGATAATATATAGAAATCGAAATCCCGCAAGGGATGTCTTTACTGTAGCAAAGAACAACTAATAAATGCAGAAACCCCGATAGGGGTGGCATTATTGCTCAGATGTCTATAAAAAAATGTGGGGCAAAAAATATTTTTTTTTGCCCCACATCAAATATTAATTCACCTTTTAATAACATTTTCTTATTTACAGGAAGGAGTTAATCTAAATCTTCCATTTGCTTGTCAAACCAAGATTTAATTTCGTCCTTGCTTTTACCTGTTTTTTCTTGCAACCTTCCATAGAGCTCATCTTCTTTTCCCTCGACGTATGTTAAATCATCGTCGGTCAGATTGCCCCATTGTTGTTTTGCTTTTCCTTTTAACTGATTCCACTTTCCTTTAAATCTTAAGTCATCCATATCTGTTAATTTTAAATGTTGGTAATAATAGTATTACTTAGTCTTTGCAAGAAAACGCCAAATACTGCGTTACTCTCGTTTTTGAAACAGTCATTTACTAAAGTAAATTGACTTTGTCTTCTTCCTACTTGTAAGGCATAGTCAAAGCAAGCTTTGCCTCTGCTCTTACTTCGTTCGGCAGTTCCTTAATTTCAAAAACTTCGAAAGCTTCCGTGCAGGCGGAACAGGCTTTGTCTTTGACTTTTTCTTATCAAAGACTCAAAAAGCAGTAGTTTTCTGGCTGACACTACTTATGTAAATTGTTAAAACAAGTCGCATAAAACATAAGTTCATGAGCTTAACAATCATTAGAATTGAATAATCAAAATTCAGAAGTAAAGTGAAAGGTTATATTCTTGAAATCTTGTTGAGCCATCATCAACATGTAATTTGATTCGGCAAGAAAGACATCACGTCCTTGCTTATCGTGTGCCATGTATTGATATTTACGCTTTTTAAAATCGGCTAACTCTTCAGCATTTTCGCTTTCAATCCAGCAAGCTTTGTACAAATTTATTGGTTCCCAACGAGATTTAGCTCCATACTCGTTTAACAAACGATACTCGATAACTTCGAATTGAAGTTGCCCAACTGTACCAATTATTTTGCGACCATTGAACTGATGAGTAAATAGCTGTGCCACCCCTTCATCCATCAATTGCTCTATTCCTTTTTGAAGTTGTTTCGATTTCATTGGATCAGCATTCTCAATGTATTTAAACATTTCGGGTGAGAAACTAGGCAACCCTTTAAAGTGAAGGTCTTCACCAGAAGTTAATGTGTCGCCAATTTTAAAATTACCTGTATCGGGCAACCCAACAATGTCTCCCGCAAATGCCTCATCCAATATTTCTTTCTTTTGAGCCATAAATGCAGTTGGAGAAGAGAAGCGCATCATCCGATCGAAGCGTACATGTTTATAATTCACGTTACGCTCAAACTTGCCTGAACAAACCCTCACAAAAGCGATACGCGAACGATGATTGGGATCCATATTGGCATGAATCTTAAAAACAAAACCAGTAAAAGCATCTTCATAAGGATCAACTTTACGTTCTTCAGCCTTTATAGGTCGAGGTGAGGGAGCGATATCAATAAAACAGTCAAGCAACTCTTTCACACCAAAGTTATTCAAAGCAGAACCAAAGAAAACAGGTGCAAGCTTCCCAGCAAGATACTCTTCTCTATCAAAATCAGGATATACTCCAGTAATCAACTCTACTTCTTCACGAAGTGTTTCTGCCAATTTATTTCCAATATGTTTTTCTAAATCATCCTTATTGATATCTTTTACTGCAATGGATTTTGTAACAGTTTGTTTACTGGGTTGAAATAAATCGAGACTCTTTTTATATAAGTTATATACTCCTTTAAATCTCTCCCCCATTTCGATGGGCCAACTCAATGGGCGTATTTTTATTTCCAACTCTTTCTCCAATTCATCAAGAATATCAAATGGGTCGCGACCCTCCCTGTCAAGTTTGTTCACAAATATCATCACAGGGGTATTGCGCATGCGACAAACATCCATCAATTTGCGGGTCTGCACTTCCACACCTTTTGCCACGTCAACTACTACAATAACGCTATCAACAGCAGTAAGTGTGCGATAAGTATCCTCTGCAAAGTCTTGGTGCCCAGGGGTATCCAGAATATTTATTTTATGGTCATGATATTCAAAACCCATTACAGATGTAGCAACTGAAATTCCTCTTTGCTTCTCAATTTCCATCCAGTCAGAGGTAGCTGTTTTCTTTATTTTGTTCGATTTTACTGCGCCTGCAATGTGAATGGCTCCTCCAAAAAGCAAAAGCTTTTCTGTAAGGGTGGTTTTCCCTGCGTCAGGGTGACTTATAATAGCGAACGTTCGACGTTTTTGTATTTCTTTTTTTAAACTCATTATGTATCTATTGACTTTTTTAGTCTATTGAAAAATGTGCATTAGGCACAGTTACAACATTATTCTATTTAGTTCTTATTCAACTTATTAAGAAATTTCTTTAAGCTCTCCTCCCAATGAGGTATCGTAAAGTGAAATGTATCTTGTATTTTCGTTTTATCGAGCACAGTGTATAAAGGTCGAACGGCAGCTGTTGGGTAATCTTTGGTTTCGATAGGTTTCAACTCACAGCTCTCTATCTTTGAAAACTCTTTGATTTTTTCGGCAAAACCATACCATGTTGTTTCTCCAAGATTAGAAAAATGATAAACACCTGTTTTCCATTCCCCACCCTCTGCATTCTCCAAAATAATAGTAATAGCTTCCGCAACGTCTCCCGCATAGGTGGGTGTTCCGTGCTGATCGTTTACTATTGTCAATGTGTCACGCTCGCCCATCAGACGCAACATTGTCTTCACAAAATTAGTTTTGTATGAAGAGTAAAGCCATGCAACACGGATTATAATTGAATTTGGCGCAATAGACATCACTGCCTCTTCTGCTTTCAGTTTAGTTTTGCCATATACCGACAATGGGTTGAGAGGTGCATCCTCTTGATAAGGCTTGCTTGCAGTACCATCATAAACATAATCGGTTGAAATATGTATCAATTTGCAATTAAACTCAACGGCTACTTTGGCTAAGTTCTCTGCTCCCAAATGATTTACTGCATTACACATCTCCACATTTGTTTCACACAAATCGACCATCGTATATGCAGCACAGTTGACAATGTATTCAATGGAGTGTTGTTCAACAAAGCTTCGCACAGCATCGTGTTGGGTGATATCTAAATCAGCCGACCCAGTAAAGTAATATTGAAACATACTTTCATTTTGGGTTGCAAACTCTTTTAGTTCGCTTCCCAATTGTCCTGTTCCTCCTGTTACCAACACTTTCTTCTGCACCAGTCCATAGTAAAACTGATTCTTATTGGTTGTCTTATCAGTTCCTCCTAAATGTTTATTAGAACCTGTATATATAGCCATCTTTATTTTTCTTGTAACGATTTGTACTTTTTTGACAAAAGACGAAGCAAAGTAGATATCTGTGAAACTGCTGATACAGTATCCTTAGAAATTTCTTTCTTTTGTAACTTTAGCAACAAAAAACCGTATAAAGCAGTAAAACAAGTCTCCATTTCGGATACTTCTTTCACTTTTGATTTTGCACGAAGTTCAACAATGAATGGCAATGTTTTGTAATAATTTTCGATGTACTCTTTTTCAGCGTCATCTTTTATCAACTGCAAATGCAAATCATTGAGTTCAAAGAGCAAACTTTTATTTATTCCCAAATGCCCTTCTTGTTCAATACCCTCTAACTTCATCATTTGTATGAGATGAGCATACCATTTACGGGCTTCTTCTTTCTTTTCTTCTGTATTGTTTGTTGGATCAATCAAAACCTGTTCAACCTTATCAATATCCAAATTGTATGTGCGCAATATATCCTCCAATTGCCACATATAAAGCAAATATTCTGCAATATTCTCTTTCCTTTTTTGTTGAGCTACAAACATATTTCGATTATTCTATTTTTCGTAGTTAAGTGTATAATTAAGTCTCAATTTAAGTAAACATGAAACCCATTTGAACTGTTCATAATTACCTAAACTCGAACCTTTTGATTATTTTTACACAAAAATACAACGAATGATTAAGTTTCACATCATAGAATCGGGATATTTTATGGCCGACGGAGGCGCCATGTTTGGGCCAATACCAAAAATGTATTGGGAAAGAAAATATCCGTGCAATGAGAACAACTTGTGCGAAATGGCTATGCGGTGCCTTTTTGTAGAGACAGACAATAGGCGCATACTTATAGATACGGGCGTTGGAAACAAACATGAACTGAAGTTTTATCAGCCCCACAATTTAAAAGATATCGTAGAAGAAATTCAGAACTCCTACCCTAACACAATCTACATTGTCGTGATTTTGAAGTTCATCATCAAATTTGTATTTGGGTACTTCGTTTCAGTATTGTTAATTTGCTCCAAAACATTTTCGAGAGCGCTATT
>JAQVZQ010000035.1 GCA_028708095.1 Dysgonamonadaceae bacterium | reverse complement strand
ACATGTCGATTGTATTAAAATGAGGCGAAAGTATCAAAATGGTCGAATATATGCAAATATCGTGACAATATGTAGCCTTATTGTGTGAAAAACCACATTTTACGCTTCACAACTATCCATCGCAACGATGTTTTAATATGTTTTGAAATAAAAATTATCCATTACATCGATGTTGCGCAATGTTTATGCCTCAATTCACTAGTTTTTGTTAAAACTAATGGCAATATTTGCAACCAGAGCATGCTTTTTTACAAAAACATGCAGCTATGATTGTAAAACTATATCATTTGGATAAGTTATTGTGCGTTGGGAGCTCTCGCTAGCCCAAGTCTCCTGACTTGAGCCTCAAAATTAACAAACAAGTCACCTGTCAGAGACCTACACCAGCCATAAACGTCACACTCATTGCTGATATTGGCAACATTAAAATAAATAAAACAGCCGACAAGAAGCTTATATTTAAAGCACTAGACTACTTGAGGAAGGGTTGTTAATTGATTGATTGATTTATTTTTTCAATATAGTCCAAAATCTCATCTCTTCCATTCTGCTTTTCAGATGAAGTTGTAAAAATTGGTGGAAGTTCTTCCCAAGTTTCTAACATTTTCTCTTTATACTCCTTTATATTTTGAAGAAGTTTTCCTCCACTTTGCTTATCTCCCTTGGTAAAGACAAGAGAAAAAGGAACATTGTTCTCACCTAACCATTCCATAAACTCCAGATCAATTTTCTGAGCAGAATGACGGCTGTCCACTAAAACAAAAAGAGCTGTCATTGCTGTTCGTTCCAAAATGTAGTCCTCAATCAATATCCTTAATGTTTCTCGCCCTTCTTTTCCGCGTCGTGCATAACCATAACCTGGCAAATCGACCAAATACCATTCATCATTAATCAGAAAATGATTAATCAACAATGTTTTACCTGGAGTAGACGATGTCAATGCAAGTCCCTTTCGTTTAGTAAGCATGTTAATCAAAGATGATTTACCTACGTTAGATCTGCCGATAAAAGCATATTCAGGCTTGCCATCTTGTGGACAGTTTTCGTAATTGGTATTACTAATTATAAACTCTGCACTTTTTATATTCATTGCTCTGTTTTTTTGTTACTCTTTATTTGAGTCTATTTGCTAATACTTTCTCCTTTGTTCCTCTTCGATATTATCCACAGTCCAATCACAGTAATAGCTCCATTGATTAGCAGCATCTCGTATCCCATTTTATATGAATAGAAATGAATCATTGCCAGCTCAAATATAAAGCACAAAATAGGTGATAAAATACAGATATAAGGAACAAGGTTATCTTTTGGTTTTAATTTGGTGTATAAACCTGAGAGATACAATCCAAGTAGTGGCCCATATGTATATGATGCAATGCGATATATAGCATCTATAATACTATCAGAACCAATGGCATGTATCATCAAAATAATTACACTAAACACCACACTCATCGCTATATGAGTTATCCTACGCGTTCGTATATTCGATTTCTCAACTGCATGACTGTTCTCTATATTATTCATGCCAAGAATATCGACACAAAAAGAAGTCGTAAGCGCAGTGAGTGCAGAGTCGGCACTTGAAAAAGCAGCAGCAACCATACCCACAACAAATACTCCCAATGTAATTGAGCCTAAATGTTGGCTTGCAATAAGAGGCAATATTTCATCTGCTACTTGGGGTAATAAAATGTTGTTTTGCTGTGCAAAAAGGAGTATTAAGACACCAAGAGCTAAGAACAAGAAATTGATGGGTGCAAATGCAAATCCATATGATATCACATTTTTTTGTGCATCTTTCAAGTTCTTGCATGTAAGGTTTTTCTGCATTTGATCCTGGTCTAATCCTGTCATCACAATGGTAATGAACATACCACTAAAAAACTGTTTGAAAAAGTTTTGAGTACTTGACCAATCATCAAATACAAAAATACGCGAGTGAGGACTTTCTCTTACTGCTGTGATAACTCCTCGAAAATCCAAATTCATATAAGATGCCAACTGCCAAACAATAAGAATCAATGCACTTATCCACAGAAGGGTTTGCAACCAGTCAGTCCATATAATAGTTTTAATGCCACTCTTATAACTATACAACCATATAATTAGAATGATGCCAGTAACGGTAACAACAAATGGTACACCAAACGCATCAAACACCAACGATTGCAAAATAAAAGCCACTAAATATAAACGGGCTGCCGCACCAATTATTTTGGAAAGAAGAAAGAACCATGCTCCAGTTTTATATGAATTAGAACCAAAACGAGTGTCCAGATAACCATAAATAGTGGTTAAGTTTAATCTATAATAAAGTGGCAACAAAATATATGCAATAACCAGATATCCCGCAAAAAAACCGAATACCATTTGCATATATGTCATATCGATGGACCTTACCCAACCCGGAACCGATATAAAAGTTACTCCCGAAATAGATGTCCCAATCATCGCAATTGCAACTACATACCACTTTGACTGACGATTTGCCCGAAAGAAAGTGTCGTTGTCCGTTCCTTTTCGACTTGTGAGATAGGATATTAGCATTAGCATTCCAAAGTAAGCCGCTATTACTATTAAAACATATATTGGTTGCATCAAGAAAGTTTTAAAGAGGTATTATAAATGCATAAAATAATCTGTGAGCTCTTCGAATGAATTGAATTGAAGGTCGTACTTATCAGTATCTCCAAAACCATATGTAACGAAAATAAAGGGCACGCCCGCTAATGCTGATTCACGGCTGTCACCCTCGGTATCTCCTATGTACACAGGGTTCTCTAAGTTGTTCCTTTTCTTCAATAAATTAAGATTATGACTTTTAGGCATATTATTTTGCCCATGCTCCATGTAGTCTATAAATAGACTTGTTGTTTTTGTATAGTTCATAAAGTTGACAAGCCCACCTTCTTCACAATTACTTAATAGTAAAAGCTTGTATTTTGAGTGCAGTTTATTCAGTCCATCTAAAACACCAGGATACACATTTGCCTCCATTGTTGCTACTAACTTATTATATTGAACAACGATATTATCAAAAAGTATGTCTTGGTCTTTTATTGATAGGTTTGGCATAAGAATATTTAGCAGCTGGCTTATTTCTTTACCCATAAGTCCCATCAATCTTTCACGGGTTACGATAACGGGATAACCCAGTTGTTCAAATGCTGCATTCCACGCAAGAACATATGTATGAACGTTATCCCAAAGCGTTCCGTCCATATCCAAAATAAGACTATCAGGTCTAAATGATAAGTTTTTCAATTTTTTTCTCCAAAGGTAAACAACTATGAATGAAAGCACAAATATAGACTAATTAAATGCGTAAAATTGCAAGTTTTATGTATGTTTGTAAAAACATTAGTTACTATATATGGCTAAGAAAAAAGTATGTGTAATTATTAATCCTGTTTCCGGTACTGGAGGAAAACAGTCGATACCCGAAAAGATTGCTTCAGCTTTTGATCCAAAGAAGTATGATGTCATCATTCGCTTTACTGGTTATGCTGGTCACGCCACAGAAATAACAAAAATTGCAGTAAGAGAAAACTACAAATATGTAATTGCAGCAGGTGGTGACGGAACCGTTAATGAGATAGCACGAGCATTAGTTGGAACATCCTGCGTATTGGGAATAATTCCTTTGGGGTCAGGAAATGGTTTGGCGCGCGATTTAAATATCTCAATGACTACTGATAAATCTATTGAAACAATTTCAAAAGGTGTTGTCCGAAATATAGATTATGGAATTGCTAATGATCATATTTTCTTTTGCACTTGTGGCGTTGGATTTGATGCATTTGTAAGTGAGAGATTTGCTGACGAGAAGCTACGAGGTCCGATAGGATACATGAAAAACATATTTGAAAGTGTTATCGATTTTAAATCGGAAGAATATGAATTGACATATGATGGCAAAACTATCAAAGAAAGGGCTTTTGTTGTAACTTGTGCAAACGCTTCGCAATATGGCAATGAAGCATATATTGCACCAAATGCAGACATGGAAGATGGCAAAATGAATGTATCTCTTATCAAACCCATCAATGCCTTGGAGATGCCCCAAACCACCATTCAGCTTTTCACTAAAAGCCTTCACAAAAATAATAAAGTCATTAGTATACTTACTTCTGAATTAGTAATCAAACGTGGTCGCTCAGGAGTAATGCATGTTGACGGAGAATCAATTGAAGCAGGAAAAGAAATAAACGTAAAAATCATTCCCAAAGGATTGCACGTGTTAGCTCCTAAGAAAACTAAAGAAGACAAAAGACCTGCTGAAAATGATCCAATATTTAGTGTATTTACACGGTGGTTTACATAGTGATACATCAACCTCCTTACTTATAAGGCCTAGAGAATTAATGCGTTCCAACAACTTTGTATTTACAAGTATTTGCCCACAATCTTGTTCTGATAGATTGGAAATAGTCTGAGTATCTTTTTGCAAGAAGGATATGGGGTAAAATAATCAATTCAAGGTTACTCCCAAAACTGCCTGCCAATAAAGTAAACTAAGACCTAAAGCTCTATTTAAAGCTTTATGATTAGAGCTGCCAACTTGTTAGTATTTGGAAATTGGAAGTTAGGCTTGAAAACAAATGAATTTAAAAAGGATAGCCAATAGCAAAATGCACCGCAAATTTATCTGTAAAGTTTGGTTTGAATAATACAAATTTTTTATTTCTTTCTGCCGGATCATATGCTTTCATACCAGCATCAAGCCGCAATAAAAGAAAATTCAAATTTATCCTAAGGCCCAAACCGTATGCGACTGCAATTTGTTTATAAAACTCATCGAAACGGAAAACTCCATTTGGTTGACCTTGATAATCTTTAATAGTCCATATATTACCAGCATCAACAAACGTTGCCAACTCAAAAAGATTAGTCAATTTATTTCTATACTCTATACTTACATCAAGTTTAATATCACCAGTTTGATTAACAAAATCTGCACGCAAAGTATCACTTCTTTGATAGCCACCTGGTCCTAATGTTCTTGTACTCCATCCTCTAACACTATTGGCTCCACCAGCAAAATATCTTTTCTCGAAAGGTAGAACAATTGAATTTCCATAAGGAACAGCCACTCCTACACCAAAATGCATAGCGATACTGTTTTTATCATCAAATGGATATGTGCGTGAAAAATCAAAATCTGTTTTCACATATTCAGCATATTTTATTCCCAGTATTTCTTCATATCCTTCATCATCTGTTTTACTTCCTCCAAGCGCAGTAATTAATCGTGGTATTAAGCCTGCCAAATCAATTCCAGCACGTATCCTGAAAGGATTTTTGGGGACACGCCTTGCTCCTGTATTTGAAAAAGAAACACTGTAAGCTGTACGTGCAATCAACTGGTCTTCATAACTTTTTCTTAGAATAGGGTTGCTTTCATCACTCAGATATTGATCAGTAAAGAATTTTGATTTCCATGGCATTCGCACATAGTTAATATCAAGAGGTTCTACAGTGTTTGTTAGCCGCCAACTCATACGAGACCACTGCAACTTGGAAGAGAGATTAAAAAATTGACGCAGATACTCTGGTCTTTTTTGAAAATTCACACCCACTGAAAACTCAGTAGAAGCAGAAGTTTGTTCTTTTAATCGTTCTAACAACCACGGCAAAAGAAGTTGAGGGATTGACAAAAACGTTTCAGCTCCATATTCATAATAACTCTGATCGATAAGATTGATAGAATCGGATAAGCCGCCTGATGAAATAAACTCATAAGCACCATTAAGTCTTATTCTTAATCGCTCTGCCCCTTTAAAAATATTCCTATGTTCATATGTGATATTTGTAGCAACACCAAAATCACCAGCAGAATTTGTACCATCAACCCCAAATTGCATCCAATGCAAATTGCCAGGAGCAATAGAAATGCGTGCATCAAGATAATTAGTATCATTACGAACTGTAGGATAAAGATTGATATTTGTTTGACTCACTGGGCCCAATCCATTTAATGATGAATATGTACGATCTACAATTCGCTCAGCATACATTCTGTTTTTACGTAAAAAAGTATTATAGTAAATGGCACGAGGTCGCAAAAACTCCTTCTTATCTTGGATGATGGTTAAATTTCTAAACTGAATAGTATCGAAATTATGAAGTGCTGTGCTATCTTCTAATTTAGATAAATCTATTCCATTTAAAACAGTTGAATTACCTATATAATATTGTTGATGAAGTGTAGTGTCAGTGGGATTAGTGAGACCTAATGTCAAATCAACTTGATTAGTGCCGACAGTTGTGTCAGCTAAAAAAAAGAAATTATCTTTAGAGAAATTATAATACCCTCTGTTTCTTAACTGACGAGCCATATCTATACGTTCCTCTTCGAGAACTTTCAAGTCAAAAATAGCATCCTCTTTAATTAGATTGAGCTCCTTATCATTTGCTAGGATTTTGTAAATAGTTGTATCTTGTATAGTATCTTGAAAGTTTAATATCCTATAAGGTGTGTGACCAACAACATCATAAGTTACATCAGCTTTTTTATCTTTAAATATAAGAGTAGTATCTACTGTAGCATTCAAATATCCCCGATTGCTTAATTCAAGACGAATTTGTTCTGCAGAAATAGCTGTTAGTCGTTCACTATACAGCACGGGTCTTTCTCCTAGCTTTCTCAACTGACGGTTCAACCAGGTTGAATCGTTAGGTGCCATATTGTATAAATGAAGACGGTATTTACCTATTATAGGTATCGAGGAGTTGGGGGTCTGTCTTAAAAAAGGATTGAGCTCCGATTTCTTAACGGACTTAGTATCAGTATCTATTTTCACCTTATTCAGTAGGTAACTTCCTTCGGGCACACGTTTAGTTGCATCACATGCAATAAGGAACAAAAAAGAAAGTAAACAAATAATATATTTTCTCATTCGTTATTGTTCAAATATCTAGTTATAGAATAGTTTTGTAAGTTTATTATAGGTTAAAATCTGACACATAATATACTTATCAACCGAATGCAAAACTAGTGATTTTTTCGTTAAGATGAAGATTAAAAGAGATAGGTTTTATAAAAAGGGGCTAATGATTGATTAGTGAGTTCATTTATATAGCTTCTGTAAGAATACAGTTCGTTATCGTGAAATAGAGAATTTACAGAACTCTGTGTGCAATTTCATTCATTAAGATTGTACTCATAAGACAAAATTATTTATCCTATAAGTAAATCCTTCAATTAAAAAGCATGGTTTTTCTGTAGAAATATTTATTTGAACTTTAAAACAAGCTCATTAATTGCTATTAATTTTTCACATTGCGTTTTCAAAAGTATCCTTACCAAACAGCGTAAGGAATATTATTTTTATATCCCAAAGGAAGTTCCAATTTTTAAGGTATTCCATATCGTAATCTACCCTTTTCTCCATTTTCCATAGCTCATCTGTTAATCCTCTATACCCATTAACTTGAGCCCAACCTGTTACACCAGGTTTTACATAATGACGCACTTTGTAATGATTGATTAATGCTGAATATTGATTAGTATGTTTCAACATATGAGGACGAGGACCAACCACTGACATTTCACCCAATAAAACATTTATAAACTGTGGTAATTCATCAATGTTGTATTTCCGTAATATAGCACCTACACGACTAATACGAGAATCATTTATAACAGCTTGCTTATTATCGGCATCATTATTTACCTGCATGGTTCTAAATTTGATACAGTTAAATATCATATTATCAATTCCCGTTCTTTTTTGAACAAAGAACACTGGTCCTTTGCTGTCCAATTTTATTATAAGAGCTATAATCGGAAACAACCAACTAAATAAAAGTAAAATGACTAATGATGAAAAAGCAACATCAAAAATACGCTTTATAAATATATTTGAAAAATTATCTAATGGGATTTCTTGAGGATTATAGATCGCCAATGAGTTAACAAAATCAGCATCATTTACTCTCCTTTCATTCCAATAAGTATTCATCATAACGTAACGTGCTTTCAGCCCTACTTTATTGCAAATACCCAATAGCTTTCTAGCATTTTCCACTTCAAAATATTTGGAAGGAGTAACAAATATCTTTTTAATCTGATGTTCGTTAACCAAAGTCTCTATTTCATCAATATTCCCCAATATTGATTTATCATTCCTATCATAATCATCTGTATCAGCAATGTATCCTATTAAATTGAATCCTAATGTAGGGTTTTTCTCAATTAAATAACCAAGAAGAACGTCATTTTCTCTCAATCCCAAGATAACAATATTACGTAAGAACCGACCTTTCTTTCTACCATAACTCAAGTATTTATACAGAAAGTAAAAAACCGTTATCTTAAGGAGGTAAAAAATACCAAAATATTGAAATAGAAATTGGTAGGTAAAATTATTAGGTAGAATAGGTTTTGCAAGTAAAACAAGAACCATTACAAACACTATCATTCTAAATGTGATGTGTTTTAATCTGCTCTTATAATTATCTAGGAAATAGTAATTTCTCTTAGAGTACAGTGTATAAGCAATTATTTCAGCAAGAGTTGCATGTAACAAATATAAATTCACATCTGATTTTGCAATCTGATTATAATAACTTATAATAAAAACGGCAATAAATAGTAAGGAGATGTCTAAAATAAGAAATAAAAATCTTAACCCTTTATTTTCTGGTTGCATAACGTTGGTATTAATAAAATCTCAAAAAATAGTTTAATCAATATTTGATTATAAAAATATGTTGTTAATCAACATACAGCTTCATATTCAATTTCTTGAATTTTGTAAGTGCCTGAAATCATGAAAAATCAATTTTGGTTTTGTATGAGAAAAAACTTCTCTTTAAATACGGTTGCAATAAACTTCGCATTGCCTATTAGATATCTACGCCACATACGTTTTGGGTTAGATATCAATCTATATAACCATTCCAAACCAATTTTTATCATCCATTTAGGAGCTCGTTTACTTGTTCCTGCATAGAAATCAAATACAGCACCTATACAGCATATATTTCCTGCATTTAATTGCTCAAAATTTTGATAAGCCCATTTCTCTTGTTTGGGAGCTGTCATTCCCACAAATAAAACATCAGGAGCTTTCTCATTTACTTGCTCAACCATAGCTAGGGTCTCCTCATCACTAAATTCGGAACGATATGGAGGTGAATAATTAAAAACTTGAACATTTGGATAGTCAATTGCAGCTCTTTCAGTAATTTTTTTCAATGTATTATCTGTACTACCCAAGAAGAAACATTTGCCACCTGAGTTATTTAATTTATTCATTTGATAGTGAAACAAATCATCTCCTGCAATCTTTTTTATTTTCTGTCCAGTAAGTATTTTTGTCGCCCACACAACGCCAACACCATCAGGTAATAAAACATCACTATTTTTGATAGCTGTTTTAAATGCAGCATCTTTCAAAATCGTATTAAATGAATGCGCATTAAGCGTATTTATTAATACTTTTGATGGTTTTATACTATCCAAGGGTTCGTTAAACAATGGGTATGTGTGTAGCATAATATTAGTATGTTGAATATATTATTAAATTGTTTTTTCACTCATGTTATTTCTTCTCATTAACAAGCCTCTTTTTCATTCGAAAAGCATTTTAATAACAACAATAGTGGTACAATGTTTAAAATATATTAGTATTTAACACGGCTTTTAATTGCTCTTTCAATATATATTGTTTTTCAATGACTTATACCAAAGTATGAAATAGAAATTCGATTGTAATTTACTATAAAGCATACTTCCTACCTTCATCTGTTTTAGTCCACTCATCAAAGCCCATTCCACCCCAAGGTAGATTTCTTTCAAAATTATAGGGCCACGGATAATGAGGTCTCTTATTTTCTTTTGACCATATATGGGTTGTTTTTCCAATTCTAACGGCTGGATTTCCTGCATAAAATTCAAAGTCTAAAACATTTTTATTTAAGAGAGAGTTTGCACCAATTAAACAATGCTTTCCAATACTTAAACTAGGTAGAATAATCGATCCAGCTGCAATTTGTGAGAAATTATCAACTGTTGAACCTATTAATGCATTGGAAGGAGGTAGTGGATCATTCGTGAAAACCACCATTGGATATATAAATACAAAACTTCCGAAATTACATTTACTAGCTATTTGCACATGACTATTCAATCGACAATAATCGCCAAATATAACATCGCCTTGAATATCACTAAATGTCCCAACTATACACTGATTACCAAAAACAGAGCCCTCCCTAATTGACACCATATTCCCAGTTATAAAGTTATCACCAAAAGTACTTCCTGCATAAATAATAGAACCACTTCTTATTAATGAATTTGAACCAATAAGGGTTTTAGGATTTACATAATTATCATTTATATAAAACTCAGCATTGGGTTCTCCAATGATACAATTTTCAGATACTATTGTGTTATCTTTAATCTCGACATTATCATGTATAATAGTATTTACACCAATCTTTACATTCTCTCCAATAATTGCAGATTTACTTACCCTATAGTTGTTCTTACCTATCATCTTTAAAAATATTAATTCATCTTTTCTAGAAATACTATAAATACTTCATTGAGTATTTTCGGAGTGGTCTCATTATTTAAGTCATCATTATCTTACCACTTGAGTTAACATTCAATTTTATTGAGAAATCTATTATTTGTGGCACCTTAATATGGCATAATTTCTGCTTACATAGTTTCAAAATATTATGTCTCAAATCTTCTTCATCACCCCCTTCATTAATTACCACTTTCGCTTTTATAGATTCGCCTAACACCTCATCTTCTACTGAAAGAACAGTGCAATCTATAACATCCGTAATTGAAACAATCACCTCCTCTATTTCTTTTGGACTTATTCTTTGCCCACCTATTTTCATAATAGATTTCTTTCGGGAAGTCAGAAAAATAAATCCATCCTCATCTATCTTCCCTAAGTCACCTGTAAAAAGCCATCCATTTTTTAATACCTCTTTCGTTTCCAATGGATCATTAAAATAACCCTTCATAATATTATCACCTTTTGCAACAATCTCTCCTATTTCTCCAATAGCTACTGGATTTCCATGTATATCCACAATACTTAGCGTAACTCCTGGTATAGCTTTACCAATAGAGCCAATCTTCGTTTTCAACATTGAAGGATCTAAATATGCTAATCTTGCCGTAGCTTCAGTTTGACCATACATGACAAAAAATTTAACTAAGGGGAAAGCGGTTGTAAACTCTTCTATAAAAGCATCGTGAAGTTTTCCTCCAGCTTGAGTAACATATCTTAATTGTGGAAATATCGACTTTTTAAATGTTTTGGATATTCGCAACAACATCTGAAAATGACTTGGAACTCCAGCAAAACCAGTGCATTCGTATTTAATCAAGTTATCAATAACCGCTCCCAATAAAAAAAAGTTATTGTTTAAAGCAATTGACCCACCTACTTTTAGGTGAGTATGAAAAATAGACAATCCATAAACATAATATAAAGGTAGCACTAACAGAATGGAGTCATCTGATGTTAATTTTAAATATGACAAAATTGATTCTGTGTTAGCACGAAGGTTCAAATGAGTTAACATTACTCCTTTTGGAACACCAGTAGATCCAGATGTAAAAAGAATTTCAGCCAAACGATTTTCATCAAAAGTTTTCTTTGCTGAGTCAACTTCTTTATCGTCTTTACTTGTTTTTTTCAAAAGATTGATTAGCTCCTCCAAGATAGACTCATGTATAATCTCGCTTTTGATAATAAGATTTGGCTTGACTTTTTCTGAAACAAACGATAATTCACTTTGTGTTAAACTTTCTATATAACTAAAATTATCTTGTTCAATTGAAGGATTTAAAGGAACACAAACATTTCCCGATTTTATAATAGCCAAATAACAAGTAATAAAAAACAAAGAGTTTTGACTTATCAGAACAATTTTGTTGTTCTCTCCCAACTTTTCAAAGAGATAATGAGCAAGCGCCAAACTTCTCCTATAAAGTTCTTCAAAAGAGATATCTTCTCCTTCATTTAAAAGGAAGCTTTTATTCATTCCTTTAGTTTCACTAAAAAAATAGTCGAAAACATTCATTTCAATTATAATTTTATCGATTTAAAAGTATATAGGATTAGTTCTCAAATACGCTGTAGTTTTTTTCTTTCGCTCAATATTTCTCGATATATTAATAACCTCCTCCTCCGTTTTTTTTATAGAAGTAGCAATTTCCTCAATGGAGTATTTATTCTCTAGTCCATATGAAATTAAATCCATTATTTCATAAGGTAGCTGGAAGAAAAACTCCTCCTGAGTTTGCTCTGCACTATAAGTATCTGTAGTAGGTATTCTATCAATAATTTCTTGTGGAACTTCCAAATATTTAGCAAGTTGATAAACTTGAGTTTTATAAAGGTTTGATATTGGCATTACATCTGCACCACCATCACCAAATTTTACAAAAAAACCTTGCTCAATCTCATTTCTATTTGGTGTTCCGATTACTGAATAGTAAAGACGTTCTGCGTGGTAATATAACATGGCCATTCTTGAACGTTGTTTAAAATTGGACGATGCCACTATTTGCAAATAATCCTTTGCAGGAAGCATTTTACTATTCTCAATACCATCAGGTGCAATAACTGTCACCAAATGTATTGGAGGAATGTTCTTTTTAATATCTTGCTTTATTACGATTTTTGATTTATCAGTATCTGAATTAAACGCAGGAATTACATTTGATATAGCACTATCTCTACGTGAATAGCAGCCAAATCCCTTAAGTGCGGGTGTTATACTCTCAACAACAACCTTAACACCAAACCTCTTGGCCAATTCTTTAGCCATAATTTCACTATCAGAACTTGATTCTGATTCAGGCAATATAATCCCTATAACATTTTCAGCTCCTAAAGCCCTTACCGTTAAAGCCAAAGTAACAGAAGAATCGATACCACCACTTATTCCAACTACCCCACCTCTGCGATTCAATTGATGGTAAACTGTCTTTTTCAGTTTATCAACAATCTTATCACATTCTTTTTCTATCTCTTCAAAAAGTAAAAGTTCATGAGATAATGTTCTTTTTTGAGTATGCATGTCTATCAGTTATTAGTGAATTTGCACAGGCTTAATGCTGCGGTCATAAATAATATAATCCAACGTAATAAGGTCACTTTCTGGTAATGATGTGAAATTATTATTATTGAAGAGGGACGCTAAAACTTGAGTTGATAAGATAGCGTTAAATGCCATATTATCTACTTCTGTTATGTTACCACCGAGTTTCATCTTTTCTATAAGATGATTAACTTTATTAAAATCGAAAAAACCTGCTGAGTTTATTTTTTCCTTAGAAAGCATCTCGTTAAAAAATGGAGGATTATGCTCTGAAGTTAAAATGGAAGCTTTGGGTGCTCTGAAAGGTTGCTTCTGTCTATTTATAATTTCTTGTGGAATTCTGTTTTCCATCATTTTCTTCAAAATGTATTTTTCATTTAATCCTTTTAGTTTATACTCAGGTTTTAACTTCATGCAAAATTCAATTACTCTGTGATCTAAAAAAGGATATCTACCTTCTACAGAGTTGGCCCCAGTCATCCGCTCGCCTTGAGAAGACAACAAGTAACCCTGCATAAATATTGTTGATTCTATCCATTGAGCACGCGACAAAAGGTCAACTCCTTTTAGTTTTGATTTTAGATTATCTGTAACCTCTTCTACAGGATCATAATCATTAATTTCATATTTTAATTCGGAAGAGAAATAGTTTTTTATACGTGATGTATTGTGCCACCTCAATAGATGTGAGTAAACAGGTGAAGATGTTTCGGTAAGTTTATAACCAAAAAACATTTTCAATAAGTTATTATTAGAGTTTTGCATTTGCGGTAAATAAGGATAGAGTTTATTTAATAGTAGTGGTCTAAATTTTGATGAAGGGAATTTAGCCCAAAACTCTCTAATTATGGCTTCTTTAAAAATATTGTATCCTCCTAATATTTCATCAGCTCCCTCACCACTGATAACTGTTTTTATATTATTCCTATGTGCTAGTTTGGATAATAAGAACATGGGTATTGGTGCAGTACGCAACAATGTTGTTTCTGCATGCCAAACAGCATTTTGAAAGTTAGCAGTGATATCTTCGGAACTACAAATTACCCTACTATGGATAGTGTTATAATAGTCAACCGCTAAATTCTGATATAATGATTCATCTAGATTATTATCTGTGAAACTGATGGAAAAAGTATTTAAATTTAAATTAGGGTGATTTTTTTTTATAAATGATGTTGTAACACTTGAATCAATTCCACCACTTAAATAAGCACCGTATGATTCATTTTCTGGAGTTCTGATAGTTACGGCATCACTAAGAAGCGCATCTAGCTCTTCTATTGAGTCTGCAAGATTACATGATGAGTAGTCGTGAGGATGGAAAGTTGGATACGTCCAATAAGCTTTACTTTGAATACCCGAAGAGTTTAATGTAAGATAATGCCCTGGAGAAAGTTCATAAACCCCTTCAAAAATAGTGTTAGGTGATATAGTTGACCAAAATGTTACTACTTGAGAAAGAGATTTGGCAGAAATCTTTGGAGTTAAATCGGGATATTCGAAAATAGCTTTCATTTCGCTACCAAAAACAAAATCATTCGCAGTCGAGCTGTAATATAAAGGACATACACCTACCCTATCTCGGGCAAGAAACATCTCTTTTTTGATAGAATCCCAAATACAAAATGCAAATTGACCATTAATAACATTCAGACAATTTACACCATATGCTTCATATAATTGAAGAACGAGTTCGGAGTCACTACTTGTATTAAGCAAATAGACCAACTTTAATAACTTCGATGATAATTCTGAATGATTAAATACCCTTCCATTCCAAACAATCCACAACGTTTCCTCTTTATTAGTCAAAAGCAACTTTTGATTTTGCGACTTATTAGAAAAAGATTTAGCGTTTCCTAATCCAACATAATTTGAAACATAAATAGCATTGTAAAAGAGTCCTCTGTGTTTAATACGTGTAAGCATACGCCTCAAAACGTCAACAGTATCGACCCTTCTATTTTTTGAAAAAAAACCTGCTATTCCTGACATTTATAAAGATATTAAATCATGTTTTCCAATGCTTCTTTTTTTGTATATAATTTCTTGTTGACAAATTGAGTGATGGTATTAATAGATTCAAAATTATCATTGATCAACTCATTATCTTCCACATCAATATTAAACTCATTTTTCAAAAAATCAATTAAAAAAAGGAACCCCATTGAGTCTAACAAACTATTTTCAAATATCAATGTATCACATTGAATTTCGTCATCTTGAGAAAACGACTCTTTTATAATATATTCTTTTATTTTTATCGAAACATCATCTTTACAATTCATAGCATTAACTAGTTTGTGTTTGAATATTATAACATTAACAATGATGTAAAGTTTAAGAAAATCAATCTTTAACATTGGATAATAAAAAGGTATATCCTAACGTAGAGAAGCAGTTATGTATTTCTTTAAACCGAATTAGCCCAACATTAGGTATGCCTTCAGAGCTTGACTTTCCTAAATCTATGAAATCAAAACCCTTTTCTTTATAGTAATTAAATACATTTAAAAACAAAAAATCCATTGTGCCTAGTTTTCGCGACGACAAGATATCACCTACAAAAATCCCTTGCACTATTTTTTCATGTCCCCTATAAAACACACCTGACCCTATATTATCGCCCCTCATATTTTTCACTAAAAAGAAATCTACAGGAATTATATTATTTACTTCAAGAATATCTTCAAGCGACATATGGATATGACGTTTCTGTCCTTTTCTATTTGCAGAAATAATATCATAAGCATCTTTAATTGAAGCTTCATCTGTTACATGACTAAAAGTAAGACCATAACGCAGAGCCTTGTTACAGTTTTGTCTTACTTCGCTTTTAACCCACTCACCTTCAAAATGCCTCAAATCAACCGTGTTTATAATATCAGGAGTTTGCATCTCAAAACCAATTCTTATAAAAGCATTTACTAACTTTGTGTTGATACATGGATTATAAACATTCGGAGACAAGGTTATCTTAACATTATCCATATTCTCAGCTGTGATGTATTCTTTTAGCTTTAAAAGAAAACTGTAGATTACATCATAAAAGATAGCCTCATATTTATAATGAAATCCACCAAAGGGCGCTGAAAATGGAGCTAACAGGGTGTTATCTTTAACACCTGCCACTAAACCAATATAAACATCCTTACCATCGTCAACCAATCTTACAATTCTATCCACTTTATGCTTGGTAAGATTGATAAATTCTTCTGACACAAAAGGATTAGGATTGTGAGGGAAATAGTTTTTAAAATCTTTCTCTGAAATATCAATTAGCATAGTATTAGTAATTTATTTTATAGGTGCTTTCTTGTCTCTTTTAACAAAATGGTCTCAAGTATTTCTTGCAATTTGGTCTCAAATGCTTGTAATGTAAATTCATTCTGATACTTAACTCGACCTGCAGCTCCCATTTTAATCCTTAGTTCAGAATCCTTAATGAGCAACTCCAGTTTCTCAGCAAGTGCCTGTGCATCTTTTTGTGGAACTAAAAAGCCTGTGACATTATTTTCAACTATATCTGGTATACCCCCTTCATATGTTGAAACAACAGGCAATCCATACTGCATAGCTTCCAACAAAACCAATGGGAAACAATCATTTTGTGTAGGTAATACAAATATATCTGCATTTTTGTAGGCTTCATCTTTTTCTTTATCATATTTCTTGCCAAGATATTTCACAATACCCACAACACCATTATCCTCAACAACCCTTTGAAATTCATTCGAGCTTACATCCCCTTCACCACCGATAAAGTCACATTTGATGTTATAGTCTTTCTTATATAATATTTCACATGCTTCAATAAGCACGAAAACTCCTTTTGACTTTATTAAATTCGATAAAAAAATAATATTAATTGGGGGACTAGCTTGTTTAAATTTCCGTGAAGTTTGTAATGAGATATCTTCTACGCCATTTGGACAAATAAATAGCTGCTCTTCTGAAACAAACTCATCTATATCATAATATAAATACTTTGAGAGAAGTATTACATAACTTTTTCGAAATACATAACGATATAATAAATGATTAATTTTCTTTGATGAATTCCTTTTAATCCCTTTGTTGTGGAGATGAAAAACGATTTTTATTTTGAATAATCGCAAAAGAAAAACAAGAGAAACATCTTTATAAAAAGCATTACCAGTTGAGGTTAATGCAAAGTAACATAGGTTTGGTCTTTTATTGATGAGTTCTATCAAAAGCTTAATCCATGAACTGATGAAACGTAATAGCTTTGTAAATTTTGTTTTACCTGTTTCATCCACCGAACGTGACACCAAAAGGTTAACATACCTTGTTTTGAACGATCGGTTTATTATATGGCTCTCCTTAATAGCTTTTCCAACTATCGACGAGCCATGAACAGGTGGAGGAAGATGAAGTAAAAAAAGTATTTTCTTATCTTTTATCATAGATATCTAAATAAAAATTCGAATATTCATCAATCATTTTATCTTGTGTGAAGTGTTTTGAAACAAATTTGTAAGCTTTTGATTTGAGTTCATCTAAATCATAGTAATTATCTTTTATGTTCTCAAATATCTTCAACAACTCATTTTCATTCTCTAATTTAAATCTTAATGGCCAATCATCTGGTAACGTTTCGTCTAATCCTGGAGCATAACTTGCTATCACAGGTACTTTAGCAAATGATGACTCTATTGAAACCAATGGCAATCCTTCAAAATGTGATGGCATAAAAAGGAAATCAAACTCATGTAATTTGTCAGATATGTTTGGTACAGAATCATGAACAAATACATTTTTGTTTTTTTTCTGCAGGTCCAAAATATCATTTAAGTAGGCACCATTACCAATAATATGAAATACAAATACATTTGGATGCAATGTATTTAGTTCTTTAATTACAGATATCAGCGTATCTATCCCTTTATATACCTCAAATCGACCACAAAAAGCGATGTTGATTTTATTTTTATCGATCTTAAAAGGATGTTCTTCTCTCTTTGGTATTCTACAACCATTATAAATTAGCGTTTGATATGGAGAAACGGGCAATTTATTCATTAAGCGCAGTTCTTTATGAGCATTAAATGCACCTTGAGAAACACTGGCAACGCTATCATTATGAAAAGCTGACTCTGTATATTTAGCAAGTTTAGGATGTGTACTCCATAGTTCTGTATTATGTATTGTTCTTGCGATAGCTGGTATTTTAATTTTAAACATTTTCAGAATCCGCAGTGCACTAGCAAGCACCAAATCGGGCAGATCAGTATGTGAGTGAACTATATCTGGCTTCTCTTTTTTTATGATGTATGCAAGCTTAATGGGGGCAAATAACAAGCTGAGCCTTTTTGAGCCTTTATAAAGTGTAAGCGTGTTAATATTTTTCATGGCAAGAAATTTTTTCTTCTCTTCTGCGTATTTATTCCTTGTCTTATATAATTCTACAACTGTAAAACTAAATTTCTCTGCTGTGTTTTCTTTACAATATTCAGCCAGCTGAAAAGCTACATTTTCTGCACCCCCCAAATGAATAGAAGCTATTAATTGGTAAATTTTTATCATTGTTTTATATCCTTCATTATTGAGTCTATTCTGAAAAGTCAATCTCATTCCCGCCCCTAAATCCCCTCGTATGTTTGCAGATATCTTTGTAAAGTTAATAAATAATTATTTATTAACTTTACAAACTAGGAAAGAAAAAGTATAGGAACAGCAAAAACCCCCAGATAACTCATGGAA
>JAQVZQ010000288.1 GCA_028708095.1 Dysgonamonadaceae bacterium | reverse complement strand
GGAGAAATCCCACCTTGGCGGCGCTATGTTTGTATTCACGCTGCCATATAGAAAACAGCCAGAAAGTGAAACCAGTTTTGAATAGTCTGATACCGTATAGTTTGCATTATACAATAAATGATTGTGGGGAAGGAAAAGAATGGATCATAAGATAACGTTATTGGTAGTTGAAGACGATAAATACATTATGTCCCTCATCAGTATGTTGTTAAAGGATGAAGGATATAAGTACTATACTGCAGTTACGGCAAAAGACGCGATTACATTATTCTATGCAAATAACCCCGATATAATTGTTCTGGACTTGGGTCTGCCTGATATGGATGGGACGGAAGTTATAAAACAGATAAGAGAACGCAGCAACAATCCCA
Source organism: Dysgonamonadaceae bacterium (assembly GCA_028708095.1). Lineage (GTDB taxonomy): Bacteria > Bacteroidota > Bacteroidia > Bacteroidales > Dysgonomonadaceae > UBA2632. Next base: position 4,139 of record JAQVZQ010000288.1, on the reverse strand, counting down.
TTATTGTTGTTTCTGCTCGTGAAGAAGAAAATGTTATTATCAGTGCGTTGGATTGTGGAGCGGATGACTATATAACCAAACCCTTTTACACTGGTGAGCTTCTTGCCAGAATCAGGGTCGCTCAACGAAAAATAAGTACGAAACCAAATAATATGGAAACCTTTACATGTGACAATTTGACGGTAGATTATACAAAAGATCTTGTATTTGTTGACGGGAATGAAGTTCATCTAACGCCTATTGAGTATAAGCTCTTAATGTTCATGATAGCAAATCGCGGGAAGGTTCTGACACATAACTACATAATTAATGAGATTTGGGGCTATGGCGAAAATGCTGATTCAAAACGACTACGTGTATTTATGGCTGGTTTGCGTCGAAAAATAGAAAAGGACACGGCAAAGCCTCGTTTTATTTTAACCCAGGTCGGAATTGGCTATCGTTTTACACAAAAATAGAGTAATATGCCGGGGTATGATATGGGAAATGAAAACCAATAAAAAACTAGCAATAATAATCAATGACATCATCGTGGTACCAATGAATAAGCGCATAAGGTCAGCATATTGAAGAGGTTTATTAAGTGTTTGTACAAACATTGTACAAACGCGAGTCGATATTAAGAGATGATTTTGGGTGAATGCAGGTAGTTATACATTCACCCAAAACCGCAGTATAATCACATTCTATAGCTTTAAGTTATCTATGATGATCCGCAAAGATACAATTTATAATCAGCAGGTTGCGGGTTCGAGTCCCATCATCAGCTCCATAAGAAACCCGCTAGTATTAATGGTTAGCGGGTTTTTGTTTTTAAAGTATTTTTTGGAATTTACGATTTGGTGTATGTATAATCGGTGTTTACCTATCTCGATCATAGCAATTACTATGTCTACAGCCTCAGCTATCAGATCTTCGGGAGCTTTCTTAACAAAAACAGCGACAATCTCAAATATGCTCATAGAAAATAAAGGATTTTTGCAATGCTTTGTCGAACACGCCAGTATATTCCAGCTGGTTTACCGGTAAAAGTGAACGGGTGAATTTTCGTGCGAAAAAGTACATTTTACAGAACTCTTTGACTGGTTTTGGTAAGGAGATGAGTTTTTCTAATGAAACGGAAGAAGAGGTAACAGTAAGCGTTATTGTTAATCTGCAGGCATGCGTAAATGGGCACTGCAATTTGGGTTGCATGTTCAGAGCGCCAAGCCCAAAGAAGTTGGTTGAAGAGGTGGAAGAAGACCTGAAAGGTAATACGGAAAATTATAAATAAGAAATGAGCTTATTAGAATGAGAAAAGAAAGAAAGCTTTATGCGTATAAAATGACTCATGATACTGGATTTGCACCGAATCCTTATTTTGGAGTTTGTACCTTGGCTTGTTGCAAGCCCAGAATTAGAAGGGGTATAGCAAACCATTTAAAAGCCTGTTGTAAAAATAAAATAAAAGCAGAAGTAGGAGCTAAAAGCTGGAGTAAAGCTGACTGTATGGCGCGCTGTAACGAATACTTATCAAGTGAGCATATATCTATGATAAATGATGTATTTGATTTATCACATAACGATAAATTTGATTGGAAAATTGAAGATGAAGAGTTTTGGGTTGCGGGGTTTGCAGGTAAGTATTTAAGTAAAAAGATTGCTCCAAATTCATTAGTATATCTCATGAAGGTGACAGATATTATGTCATTTACCACGTATTGGGAATCATTTAAAGAAAAAAGGCCGCATGAGAATTTTTTTCTTAAACAGCATAAAAACCCAGCATTAGAAAACAAGAGCTATTTAAACTGTGGTGATAATATTTATGACATTAATGATAAAAACGAAGTTAAAAGAGTATTGAGATCGTTCCACTATGTACAGGATACATTTGATAAATCTACAGCGGATAAAGACCTTTCAGGTGAATGTGTACTACTCTCTAGAAAATATAGATATTTTGGAGAAGATGCATTGAACATGGGTAATTTTGAGTTAAAGAGTGATATGAACCACAACATATATAATGAATCTGATTCTCCTATTCCTACCAAAATAAAAGATATTATGGATGATATAGAAGCAGGAACGGAATCAGTAATTGGTCGTCCAATTCAATGCCATAGTGAATTTAAAGGTGAATGATATGAAAATTATTCTTTCTCGCAAAGGTTTTGACTCTGGTAATGGAGGCTCTGCTAGTCCAATCCTTCCAGATGGCACGCTTTTATCAATGCCTATACCTGCGGCTGGTAAAAGTAATTTGAAATATACTGATATCTCTTATAATGGAATTACATACGATGAAATATGGAAGCAGCTGTCTTCCAGGTATAAAGAAAATCAATATTGTCATCTTGACCCTGATATTCGTTCCAATATCAGAAGTAGTGAGATTTCTAACTGGATGCCTGCATTCGGACAGATTAATGGTGCTAACACCCATCTTGAAAACAATAGTGTTCGTGCTGGTGATTTGTTTCTGTTTTTCGGATGGTTCAGAGAAACTGAAATTGCTGCAGATGGGAGCCTGAAGTACAAAAAAGGAACAAGAGATATCCATGTAATCTATGGTTATTTACAAATTACCAAATGCCTTAAAGGAAAAGAAGTCAGTCAATTTTCTTGGCATCCCCACGCTGATAAAGACTTTGTAAACAAGAACACCAACACATTGTACTTGCCGTCTGAAAAACTAAGTCTTAATGGAATTGAGTATGACATTCCAGGCTATGGTACTTTAGATTATGCGAAAAAACTGGTGTTAACTGTACCAGGAATGTCAAGAACAAAATGGATATTGCCCGATTGGTGCAGAGATGTATCAATAAGCCATCACAACAAGAACAGTTTCAAGGATAAATATTTTCAAAGCGCAAATATAGGGCAAGAATTTGTAATAGGAGATCATCCAGAAGCTGGAGCTTGGGCAACAGACTTAATTATTGGGTAGTTGCACTCTGTTTTATTGTTTTACAATACGCTGCGATTGTTGATGATGGTTTCGTGGAATTTGAGTTTATAGGTGAAAAACAATACTTGAAGGAAAGAGGGTTTATCCGAGGAGCAAACTGTACATCAGTTGATGCAGTAATGATTGGTAAACTAAAAAATGGGGAAAAACGAATCTACTTCATAGAATGGAAGTATACGGAGAATTATTCAAGCCATAATATGTATATACCGGAATGTGCTTCTGTATATGATGGGTTAATAGTTGCAGATGATTCGCCATTTATGGATAGTATTGATGTTCAGGCTTTCTATTTCGAGCCATTTTATCAGCTTATGCGGCAAACCTTATTAGCTGAAGAATGTGTAAAGCATAAAGATCATGGTGTAACATCATACAGGCATATTCATGTTGTACCGGAAGAGAATTATAATTTACGAAACAAAGTAACATCACGAACCCTATGCGGAAATGATATTCATGAGGCTTGGGAAAGAGTTTTAAAAAACAAAGAATACTTCATATCAATAACACCTGAGAAATTTTTATACCCAGTTCTGCTTTGCTATTCCTGTCTGTTGAAGGTTTTGGAATAATGGTCGATATGCTTGCTAAAATAGCAAAACGGGCTAAAAAAGTAGATTATAAGATATAATATTATGCATCATTAGGTTTAATACATCCTAAATTAATTGTATAATATAAGTAGAGAGGAAGGTGAAAAAAATGAAAGTTAATATAAACAATTTAGTTTCTATTTCAGAAGCCAACCAAAATTTTTCTAAAGTAGCTAGATTGGTAGATGAAAATGGAGCAGCAGTAATTTTGAAAAACAATGTACCTCGTTATGTATTAATAGAATATGGCCAATTAATAGGAGGAGAGACAATGGATGATGAGGAAGTAGGCGAAGTTGCAAAAAAAGTGTTATCTAAACATATGAAAGCTTTTGAGGAACTTGCGAAATGAAGAGATTAACAAGAACTCAAATATTAAAACTACACAGTCTTCTTGTTGCTGAAACAGGTAAAAACAAATCCCAACTTTCACCATCACCCACACATTCTAAGCTATTATTCTTTAAAAATGTCGGGATAATGTTACCTATATCATTAATTAAAGGGACAGCTTGATTGGGGATCTTTTCTCTCAAATGCCCTAGGTTTTGATGCCTTGGATATACTAGGATAAGAATGGTATAATA
>JAQVZQ010000287.1 GCA_028708095.1 Dysgonamonadaceae bacterium | reverse complement strand
GAAAACATTATTTGATAAAATATGGGATGCCCATGATGTTGTAACAGTAGAAGATGGACCTACTCAACTCTATATAGACCGACACTTGTGTCATGAAGTTACAAGTCCACAAGCTTTTGCTGGTTTAAGAAAACGTGGGGTGGGGGTTTTTCGTCCTGACCAGACAATTTTAACTGCCGACCACAATATTCCAACAATGGGGCAAGAAAGTCCTATTCAAGATGTTATATCTCGTTTACAGGTTGATACTTTGGCAAAAAATGCTGAGCAATTTGGACTTACACATTACGGTTTAGGACACTCAAAAAATGGTATTGTGCATATCATTGGACCTGAAAATGGATATACACAACCTGGAATGACAATTGTATGTGGTGATAGCCATACATCAACTCACGGAGCATTTGGTACAATTGCATTTGGCATTGGAACCAGTGAGGTGGAGATGGTGCTGGTGTCGCAATGTATATTGCAAACACGTCCTAAAACAATGCGTGTAAATTTTGAAGGAGAGTTAGATCCATTGGTGGGTGCTAAAGATTTGGCACTTTACATGATTTCGCAACTTTCGACAAGTGGTGCAACTGGTTATTTTGTGGAATATGCAGGTGAGGCTATCAGAAACCTTTCGATGGAGGCGCGCATGACTTTGTGTAACTTGAGTATAGAAATGGGAGCTCGTGGTGGTTTGATAGCACCAGATGAGAAAACATTTGATTATATAAAGGGTCGTGAATTCGCACCCAAAGGTGAAGAGTGGGAAAAAGCACTTGACTATTGGAAAACTTTGAAGAGCGACGAGGGTGCAAAGTTTGATAAAGAGGTGACGTATGATGCATCTAAAATCAAACCAATGATAACTTATGGTACTAATCCTGGGATGGGAATGTATATAGACGGCACCATTCCAGAGTTGAATGACATAGATGATGCTGGAAAGAAATCCTTTTTGAATTCGTTGAAATATATGGGATTCAAATCTGGTGAGAAGATGGAAGGTAAACCTATTGATTATGTGTTTTTGGGTAGCTGTACTAATGGCAGAATCGAAGACTTTCGTTTGTTTACAGAATATGTGAAAGGAAAGAAGAAAGCTGATAACATAACTGCTTGGTTAGTGCCTGGAAGCTGGAAAGTTCGCAAACAAATTGAAGCTGAAGGATTGGATAAGATATTGAATGAGGCTGGATTTGAGTTGCGTCAACCAGGATGTTCTGCTTGTCTTGCTATGAATGAAGATAAAATACCAGCGGGAATGTATGCAGTATCTACATCAAACAGAAACTTTGAGGGTCGTCAAGGTCCAGGTGCTCGCACTATTTTAGCAAGTCCGTTAGTTGCAGCAGCAGTGGCAATTATAGGAAAGATACCAAAAAGCGAAGAGCTTGAACTTATCGCAAAATAAAATGAACTTAGTATCTGAGAGCGAGTTGTTAATACTCATCGAAGAGAAAAAGTTCAATAAGGTTTATTAAATAAAATATAAATATTTGCTGCGTGACACACGCTTTACAAAAGCGCACGAGCAACTTCAACATAGATTATCAACATGGAAAAATTTAAGCTTATAACATCAACCTGTGTGCCACTTCCGTTAGAAAATGTGGATACCGATCAAATAATACCTGCAAGATTCTTGAAAGCTACTACTCGTGATGGGTTTGGTGATCATCTTTTTGCAGATTGGCGTTATGATAAACTTGGCAAGCCTAAAGAAGATTTTGTTTTGAATGACCCTACTTATTCGGGTCAAGTATTAGTAGCTGGCAAAAACTTTGGTAGTGGTTCGAGTCGTGAACATGCTGCATGGTCATTGGGCGATTATGGCTTTAAAGTAATTATATCGAGCTTTTTTGCAGATATTTTTCAAAACAATGCTTTGAATAATGGCATATTGCCGATAGTGATTAGTGAAACATTTTTGCAGGAACTTTTTAAGTGCATTGATGAAAATCCTAAAACTACCGTTACGGTTGATTTAGAAAATCAATTGGTCACTAATAATGCTACAGGAAAAGCACAATCATTTGAAATTAATTCATATAAAAAGAATTGTTTGTTGAACGGTTTAGATGATATTGATTTCCTTTTGTCTAACAAAGATAAAATTGAAACATACGAAAAGCAGCGACCATATAGTTATTAAGTATAAGTACTCTGAATAATAAAGAAGACATAGTATGATAGAAATAATGGATACAACACTGCGTGATGGTGAACAAACTTCAGGAGTTTCGTTTGCTATTGAGGAAAAGGTGAGTATAGCAAGACTTTTGTTAGAAGACCTTTGTGTTGACCGTATTGAGGTTGCTTCCGCTCGCGTTTCGGATGGTGAATTTAAAGCAGTTCAGAAAATTGCAAAATGGGCAAAAGCCAAAGGACACATTGATAAGATTGAGGTGTTAGGCTTTGTTGATGGCAAAGCTTCATTGAATTGGATAACTGAAGCTGGTTGTAATGTGGTTAACTTACTATGTAAGGGTTCTTTGAAGCATTGTAAATACCAATTGAGATTAACTCCCGAAGAGCACTTAGCACGAATAGAAGAAGTGATTGCAAATGCTCAGGAAATGGGAATTACCGTAAATATCTATTTAGAAGATTGGTCTAACGGAATGACTGACTCTGAAGATTATATTTACCTGCTTTTGGATAAGTTGCAATTTTTACCCATCAAACGCTTTATGTTGCCTGATACATTAGGCATACTTAGTCCTGACAAAGTAAGCGAATTTATGAAGAAAATGGTGGCACGCTATCCACAACTTCATTTCGATTTTCATGCACACAACGATTATGATTTGGCAGTTGCCAATGTTTACGAAGCAATCAAAGCTGGAGCAAAAGGTGTACATGTTACATTGAATGGTTTGGGAGAAAGAGCAGGCAATGCATCACTTGCTAGCGTAATGGCACTTATTCACGATCATTTGCACCTTAAAACCCATATAAATGAAAGCAATGTTTACTATGTCAGCAAAGTTATAGAGAGTTATTCAGGTGTGCGTATATCAAAAAATATGCCCATTATTGGCGACAATGTTTTTACACAAGTTGCAGGAATTCATGCCGATGGAGATAAGAAAAAGAATTTATATCACAGTAATCTTAAACCAGAACGATTCGACAGATTACGTGAATATGCATTGGGGAAAACATCAGGGAAAGCAAATATTTTAAATAATCTGAATGCCTTAGGAATTGAGTTGGACGACGAGTCCATGGCAAAGGTTACTGCCCGAATCATTGAACTTGGTGACAAAAAAGAGATTGTATCACAAGAGGAACTTCCCTATATAATTTCAGATGTTTTGAAAAATGGGATGGAGAATCCCGATATACAAATGTTGAACTATTCATTTTCATTGGCAGATGGATTACGACCAACAGCAACAGTGAAAATATCTATTAAAGGTGAAGTGTATCAACAATCATCAGTAGGTGATGGACAATATCATGCTTTCTCGAAGGCAATGTATAAGATTTATAAATTGTTGAACAAACCAACACCCGAATTATTGGATTATGCTGTGGTGATTCCTCCTGGAGGAAGAACTGATGCATTTGTGCAAACCATTATTACATGGAAGTATGAGGGTAAAGCATTTAAAACCCGCGGATTGGATGTCGATCAAACTGTTGCTGCTATTAAGGCAACAATGAAAATGCTGAACATGATTGAAAGCGGAAATATACCCTCTATGAGATACATAGAGTTATAAAACTGTTTTATTCGAATAGATTAAATTTTAATTAAACATATTAATCAAACCCCAATAGGGAAGTTCTAAAAATATAATATGAAACTAAAAATAGCAGTATTACCTGGAGATGGCATTGGACCAGAAATAACAGAACAAGCACTAGATGTTACTAAAGCAATTTGTGAAAAGTTCAACCATACATTAGAGTTTTCTTATGGAAGTGTTGGTGCTATTGCCATTGACCATACAGGGAATCCATATCCTCAAGAGACACATGATTTGTGTATGCAGTCCGACGCTGTATTGTTTGGAGCAATTGGTTCTCCAAAATATGACAATGACCCTTCAGCTAAAGTTCGTCCCGAACAAGGATTGTTGAAAATGAGAAAAGACTTGGGATTGTATGCCAATATACGCCCAGTAACAACTTTTCCATCATTGCTTCATAAGTCGCCCTTGCGAGCAGAAATAATAGAGGGTGCTGATTTTATGTGTATTCGTGAGTTGACGGGAGGAATGTATTTTGGCAGACCTCAAGGACGTAGCGAAGACGGAAATACTGCTTATGATACGTGTGTATATACACGAGAAGAAATTGAACGTATTCTGCATTTGGCATATAAGTTTGCCTTGCAAAGACGAAAGAAAGTAACGGTTGTTGATAAAGCAAATGTGATTGCAACTTCTCGTCTTTGGCGACAAATTGCACAAGAAATTGCCCCACAATATCCTGATGTGGAAACAGAATATATGTTTGTAGATAATGCTGCTATGCGTATAATACAATGGCCCAAAAGCTTTGATGTAATGG
>JAQVZQ010000286.1 GCA_028708095.1 Dysgonamonadaceae bacterium | reverse complement strand
CAAATTCTGTTTCAAAGTCTGAAAGCATTGAAACGAATCTTTACAATGCTTATATATCATTGTATAAAGAAAATATCGTTTGTGAGAAGGAAATCAGGACATTGAAAGCTTGGTTGAATGACATAGGAAAAATAATTAACGTTGAATAAGAATAATTAACCCCATTGTTTTTTAAGTTGTTAGGCGCGCAAAACTCTTGATAGCAAGCTTTCTGCAAGGGTGATATGTTCATGCATTCAGCAAATTTACGCTTTTTAAGCGTATTGAAAACTTTGGATTTTCAACCTATTCTCTTTGACCACGGGACAAGCCCCGAGAAATTCTCTTGATTAAAATAGAAAAAGGCCAGCAGGTCATATTAAAGGAGACCGAGAAAAATATGGTGCTGGTTTAAATTGCTCAAATAATTCTTAAATTTGTAGTTCTCTACAGTTTATAAATCTCTTCATTTTGTAAACCATGACACCTGAAATCGCCAGCCGGATTTACGGCATCATTTCCAAAACTTCCTATGTGAAGCTCTTCGAAAAAATACAGAAGAAATCAGTCGAGTACGCCCATATTCGGGCGGAATTTGCATTGGCCGACCGAGAAACCCAAATCGAAATGGACCCTTCGAGAACAATCGTTCACAATGCATTAATTGATTGCATCAAGATTCTGGCGCGGAATATGGGAGCTGCAGGTGAAGATGTTGAGTGGTATAGGTTGCTGCTTAAGGGCGATCGGTATGAGATTGGAAAGTTTGCGTGTTGGGTGCATTGGTATTTGAGTGATGAGGCGTAGCATTTAGCGTTTCGGAAAGAATAACGCAACAGTAAAAATGTTAAAAAAAATAGAATGAATTTATATTTAAATGAATTAGCACCTTGGGAAAGAAAGAGTGAGTACTATCATTCAATTCAACTTGGGCGTGATTTGAATGAACAAACAAAAGCAATCAAGTCTCAATCAAAAGCTATGATTGAATCCCAATTATCTACGGCAAATGACATTATTGCAAGTCAGGATAGAATTCATGAAGGTATAGGTCTACTTTATACTGGTTTGGAAAATATCGAACTAGGCATTGAAAATTTAAAGTCAACATTTGAATGGGGCATTTCAGAGATTGTATGGCAATTTGAACAGAACAGAACAGAAATGAAGAACATTCTGAATGTTTTGATGGAGCCTCTTAATTACCAAGCAAAAGAAAGACGAAAACGTGCAGAAGAAGCTTTTTCAAATGGATGGATTGAGGATGCGGAATTTGAATTTAAAGAATCCGAGAAACTAAACAGGTACGATTTCTCAATACATATAAGTCTTGGATTAATTTATTTATTTCATAAAATAAATAAAAAGGAAGCACTACGATATTTCGAAAATGCTATAAAGTATGCAAGGCCAAAATCAAACTATTATACAAGTTTCGCCTTATTATATAAGGCATTGATAAAATTCGACATAGGTGATACTATCGAAGCGGAAAAATGCTCAGAAGAAGCAATTAAGATTTCACCAGATTTTACAGAGGCATATTATCAAAATGCTCAGTATAATGCTCAATTGCATAATTATGAAAAGAGTATTTTGTACTTAAAACACGTCATTACAATTCAACCGCTTTACTGCTTGAAAGCAAATAATGATCCTTTATTTGATTCAATTCGAATGTATGTAAACTATATGTTCAATAATCATAGAATCTCAGAAGGAAATAAAGCAAAAGAAAAATACGGTGAATTGTTAACTATTTACAAGAAGCTTTATTCATTTCTAAATGAATATAAGGTCAAGGATTTTATCAATGATCAACTTTTTGAAAATTTAAAATTGCAAAGTAAAGAATTGAAAGATATGCAGAAAAGAATTGAAAGAAACAGCTATTTTGATTCTTATGAAATAAACCATACCTACGCCCCGTTATTACAGGATAAGCAAAGAAACATATGTACAACGATTGAAAAAGACATTTTGCGTTTAATTGAACAACACAAAAAAGGCCATGCAGTAATCGTCGACAATATTAATAGCCAAAAGGAAAATCATTATTCCAATCTGTCATCATTAATAGATGATTCATTTACACATTTATATTGGGGATCATTTATAGTTCCAGCAATAATGATATTAATTATCGGTGAAGGTTCTGATAAATTATTAGCTCTTCTCTTTTTGGTACCCTATTTATCTCAGTTGTTATCGATTGGATTGGTTTGGTTATCCTTTTTTGATTCAAGATATATCAATGATGGAGAAGTGAGAATTATGGCATGGAGTATACTAATTTATCTATTTTTGTCAATATGTTATTATTTATTTAACAGAGCACAAAAAAAATCACATTTTTCCAAATTTGTTTTTACACAAAAAAAGAAAATAATAGCTGTTGAAAATTATGAAAATGTATTAACTTTAATTCTAAAGGACTTTAAAAATGAGTTTAATTTTTCGAGTAAAAATTAATTGAAGAGTATATTGTGTTTTGAGTGAAAGGAAGAAAATGAATTTGTTATGACTGATATTGAAGTTGTCAAAGCATTTCTGGAGAACAGAAAGAGGAAAGACCGACTAATTCTGCTTGGTTCAAAATTCCAAAATGCTGATTTCTCAGGATATGATCTCCATGAATCTGACCTGAGGGATGCTGATTTTAGTCATGCCATAATGCGAAATATTGACTTGAATCGATCAAATCTGAGGGGTGCCTGCTTTGATGATGCAGACATGTCTGGTGCCATTCTGAACCGAGCACATCTGTATGGTGCTAGTTTCAAAAATACCAACTTGAAAGGTGCACATTTCGAGTATGCCAAGCTGATAGGCGTAAATCTATCAACTGCAAAATTGATGGGTTGTGACTTTTATCGGGCTGACTTATCGTATTCATTTTGTAGAGGAAACTTAGTGGATTACGTAAATTTCACCGAAGCCAATTTGTCAAATTCCGACTTTTCGAACTCGGACCTTTCCGATTCCAACTTAAGCTCTGCAAAGCTTGTTTATGCCAATTTTTCGAAGTCGATTTTAAACAAAGCTCTTTTTATCGGAGCTGACCTTAATAACACAAATCTGGAAGAAGCATACAGCTTATTTGCAGATTTTACGAATGCGGACATGACAAGGGTCAATATGAATAATGCTAGTTTTAGGGGTTCTGATATGAAGGATACGATCATGATCCATGCTAAGCTGGGTGGTGCTAAGCTGACAAATGTAAATTTGAATGGGGCAATAATGCAGGGTGCTGATTTGTATGGGACAAAGTTGTATGGAGCTGATTTGACGGGAGCGGATATTGATGGGGCGTGGGATGTGGAGGATTTGAAGAATGAGTTTTAGAGTTAAAGAATAGCTTATTAATCATACATTTACACAATCAGAGAGGATGTTTGGAATTTCAACAAGGAGCAAAATGACTTATTGAGAGAAATGAATAAAAAAACTGGAAAATTAAAGAACAAAATATAAGGAGTTTAAAATGCAAAACAAAAAATTAGTATTGAGTGCAGTTTTCTTATTATGTATAGGACTTTCTGGACTACAAGCACAAAAAGCCCTATACTTAAAAGAGAAATCAGGAGCACAAACCTCTTTTACCTTGAACGACCTTAGGAAATTAACTTTTCCCGCAGGCAGTATGATGGTCAATAAAACCGATGGTTCCACGAGTACCTATGTGCTAAGTGATATCCGCTCCCTGAATTTCAGTGACCTCATCAATCATGTTTCACTGATTTACAAAAAGGAATGCAACAACCTGACACTCTATCCCAATCCTGTAATCGACCAACTGCATATTATTTATGAGACATTTAAAGAAGGAAGCGTACAAGTAGAAATCATTGATTTTCAGGCTCGGATTCTATATCAACAAACCATCCTCTGTCAAGTTGGCACAAATCAAGCCACTATCCCGGTCACTCAATTACAGAGAGGGCTGTATCTCTTCAGTCTTAAAAACGGGAACAACGTTGAAATCATTAAATTTTTAAAAGACTAAGCGATAAGGAGGAAATGCAATGAAAACAATAGTTACAATTATCTTAGCGATATTCTTAATAGGTAATCTTGCCACAGCACAAGATACCTTGTATATTTACAAATCTGGTTCAGTGGTAACTAAACGTGCTATAAGCGACATCGATAGTGTTATTTTTTACAAAGCCTTGAACCCAGTCACTGTAACCGACATTGATGATAATGTATATCATACCGTAACCATAGGTACTCAGGTGTGGATGGTTGAAAACCTGAAAACGACGAAATACAACGATGGCACATCCATACCTTTAGTTAGTGACGGCACAGCATGGTCTAATCTTGCAACTCCAGGCTACTGTTTTTACAACAATGATGCTGCTAATAAAAGCACCTATGGTGCATTATACAATTGGTTCACAGTAAATACAAATAAACTTGCTCCCACCGGCTGGCATGTACCTACTGATGCCGAATCGACCACGCTTGAAAACTATCTTATTGCGAATGGCTTTAATTACGATGGCACAACCACCGGTAATAAAATAGCTAAATCCATGG
>JAQVZQ010000285.1 GCA_028708095.1 Dysgonamonadaceae bacterium | reverse complement strand
ACATCGATTTTTTGCCCCAAAACCTCGGAAACGCCTTATTTACTGGGCTTTTCGCACACCCGTCAATTTACCCTTGTTATCAATACCACGCACTCAACGTGGCTCGACTGGATTTTTTTAATTACAACAACCGCACATTTCCAACCTATCGGTTCGGTAGATACAATCCACACTTTTTTCCTGTTCGGTAGATGCAGTCGACCAATTTTGCTCGATTGGTAGAAATGTTCTGCAAATTGGAATTTATCAGCTTTATGAGATCAACTTAGAATTCATTGATAACGGCATACTCTCGTAGCTTTTTTAATAACACTGTAAAATTCGCATCGTGGATAGGGGCAGATAAAAGGTGAATTTCTGTCCCATAATGTTCAGAAGAAAACCCATTTTCAATAAAAATAGAAAAGAAAGGTGTCATTTTATTGTATATCGCTACACCTTGTGGTTTTACTGTATGTTGAATCATTTCAATGAATTTTTCATCAATAATTCCTTCAATGACTATTCCAAACTCCCAATCAGTTAATTTTTCTTTTCCAAGCTTTAATGCAGTTCTAATTGCTTCTGTTTCTTCATTCCAGCAGTGGATTTCAAATTTAAGTCCAACCGTAGCAAACTCGATGATCAGTTTTTTCCAAAAATAATTATTCTGCAATGAATTGTCTACTATTTGTATTTCAATTTGTGAATTATCAATATAAAATCACCTCGCATCCTATTGTTTATAAATAATTCAGTCATTAATGTATAAAAACGTTAAAGAGTAATGTCCTTTTCCTATGTCACATCTATTTCTCATTTTTTACTATTAGTGCTTTAAATCTTCCTTATCAGTTGTTCCTGAAACTCCACTTTCAACAATGCTACTGTTTTTAATATGATAACTATATATTGAAGTTGGCTCATCTGAATAAACAACCGCAATGTTCCATTCGTTATATGACAAAATAATGTTCATAAAGGAGTGATTAACGTCAATGCTTTGAATTTCAGTTGTCATATATCCTTTTTCGTCAAGATATTCCCACATGAGTTTTTCTGCTTTCTTTGTTCCTGCGAAAACATAAATTGAACAGGAAAGAATAATGACAACCATAATAACAGCAAGTATAATACCTTTTCTTTTCATTCTGCACCTTCCTTATTATATAAATATTTTTTATTGCGTATTTTTTCTACACAATATAGAATAGAAATTATGTTTCATAAAACTGTATATTCTAATATTAATTAAGGAATGATACCAAATCCAATAACAATTAATATGCAGCATATAAATAAAACTATATTTCCGCCAAACCCTACCATGGATAAGACTCTAATGACCTTATTTTCTTGTATATTAGAAGGTTTAATGTATCCTATTCCTAACACCCAGTAAACTAGTAATAGAAATAAATTCAAACTACTTGAAACCATTATTGGTAACCATTCAGAATCACTTATTTTTAGTTCCACTACCCACGCATATATTCCTAAAATAAGTAATAGGCATGATAAAATAACTAAAGTGGTTCTGACAAATTTAATAATCTTTCTAATAATAACACCTCCTAAAATTCATAGCTTATCTTATATTTTCGATATTATTTATTTAACACATTAGGTTTAAGCCATAATATGGCTTAATCTTGCAATTAATTTGGATAGAATATAATATTTCTGATGAAAAGAACGCTGGTTGTGTCAGGTGATTCAAGTATGATTTCGTATCGCCCTAAATTAGGGACAATCAATTCTACTCTAACCTCATTGCCTACTTTGTCCATTACTTTTATGACTATTCCATCTTTTGTCCTTAATTCATTTGCTGTATGGAGCTCAATATTATCATTGTCAAATGTCTGGTCACTAGAACCAATTAAATTTGAACACATGGCTGTAACAACATCTACAGCATTAGCAAGCCATGGTTGATGACCTTCTTGCCATTGTTCAAAAAAGACTTCATCTTTAAAAACTATTTCACCACGTTGGTAATACGGAATTTTTGTTAAAGGTAAGTCAAAAGCATCATATGGATATATTTCATAAAGTTTAATGGCAATATTATTAACTTCAAGATTTGAATCATATTCTAAAAATACTGTTATAGGAAATCCTGACGGAGATATAGCCCCAAGTACACTTGCGATTATTTTGTCTTCAATGATATCATACGAAACACGATCGCCAAATGAAACTTCTTCAAACCAAAAACCTGAATAGTTTGGATTATAATAACTTTGGTCTATCATCTTCCCGTCCCATTTTACTGTTACATTTACTTTATCTCCACCTTTAATAATAGTTGAAGTTATTTTTTCATTGATGGCCTCAACTGGATTTTGAATGCTAATTTCAGATAAATCTTCCATATTTAAAAGACGAATTTCTTGTTGTAAAACACCCGTTCCATAACCTATTGTTAATATAATGATTACTTCCTCTTTACCATCATCATCTACATCTGCAATATTAATAGTTGGTGCATAAGTTGGATTTGTTACATTACTCCATTGAAAGACCTTATTTTTATCTTTTGTATATACACTCATTTTTGTATACATACCATCAGCTTCATCATTTCCAACCAAAGTAACCAATTTATCATTATCAAAGTATTCATTCGTAAGTTCTGTTGCTGTCACTTCATAAGTATTAACAATAGATGGCTCCTTTTGAGAACACCCAACCAACGCAAGAACAAATATAAAGCAAATTATCATTGCTATTATCTTTTTCATTGCAAATCACCTCCTAAACTTAAGATTTATGTGACCAACGGAAGCATCTTTTAATGTAGCCATATAATCACTCCTTTACATATATTATATCGGCTACTTTTTATCAAATATCAACCTTATGTTGGGAACAGCCTAAAATAAAATCCTACTATGGTTCCAATTATTATTTTCATAACAAACCTCCTCGTTTATTAATTCTTCATATTGAATAATGCAAAATAATTTAAAAATAAACCGAGTTTATAGCTTACTTTTCCTTTTTGAATAACCCTATCAAAGTTACAACCCAACTTTAATTCAATGGTCGGTTCGGTTAAGCATCAAACTGGTTAGTAAGTAAAAAATGTTCTCTCATTTGGCACGACAAGTGATGATGAAAATCAAATCCGCCACAAGCATTGACATCCAGTGTAATATTACAAATAAAGTAATTTTCTCCACAATTGCTGTTGGCTCACTTAAAATCAGAAAAAAGAATATTGCCACCAAGCAAATTGTAATAAAACCAGCTGCCAAAAAACATTTACTCAGTATTTCTACATGATACTCGTCATACAAATTTTTTCTCAATACCAACAGAATAATAATTAAAACTGTTAGGACAATCATTGCCATTCCTATGTATTTTTGATTTCCATTATAAAGAAACTCTCCCCATATACTTAGATTATTACTATTTGC
The DNA here is from genome assembly GCA_028708095.1 of Dysgonamonadaceae bacterium. GTDB lineage: Bacteria > Bacteroidota > Bacteroidia > Bacteroidales > Dysgonomonadaceae > UBA2632. The sequence goes on along the minus strand of JAQVZQ010000285.1, from coordinate 1,131 downwards.
AGCTTTTGCCTTTGTGTAATATAGAATGTTTTGAAATTCTATATGTTTGGAAGTAAATATTAAAATAAAAGCATAAAATGATGTGAATAGGCTTACAAAAGTACCGTTAACAAATGGATATCGTAAACATTTCATTGCTAAAATCCTCCCTTCGATGAGTTGTAATATATTTGTTTTTGTGATAGTTTAATCGTCCTCAAAATCAAATACCTCCTCAATAGTTTTAGAAAATATTTTTGAAAGAGAAAATGCAAGACGAATAGATGGATCAAACTTACCAGTTTCAATTGCATTTATGGCTTGCCTTGATACTCCCGCAAGTTTACCTAATTCTGCTTGCGTTAAATTCATTGCCTCTCTTAATGTACGTACCTTATTTTTCAAAACAAGCCCTCCTCTCATGTCATGTTAACCTTACATAATTATATATTATAAAAAATTGTATGTCAAGTAAACCTTACATTGATATAAAGTAAAAAACCGCCAACCAAGAGGATGATTAATCTCCTGATCGACGGCCTGTCTCCAAGTCTCGTTTATACTTCTACTTCAATTCCTGATTTAAACCTAACAACCACGTTGTTTTCAAATATAGTTGCTTTCTCAACTAAGAGCCTTACCAACTCTTCATCGTAATCAAGACTCATGTCAGCGTGGTTTTCTATAAATTCCATCATCTCTGTAATTCGTTCTTTCTCACCTTGGCTTTCCGCCTCCGCCGTAAGGATGGCCTGCTTTCTTTCGCTAAGGGCCTGTACTTCATCAGCAAGTTTTTCATAGTCCTTGCCGGAATTAGCATAGCTGATGAGTTCCATTTGTTTTTCTTCCATTTCCTTATCAATGTTGGCAATGGCCTGTTCATTGCTTTCGCAGACCACCGACTCTATATTCTCTCGTAAAATCGCAATCATCGATTCGCCACCGCTAAGAACCTTGTTAAATGCCTCTGCTACTGCAGCATGGAGGTCTTCCTCCGAAATAGTCCTTGATGTGCAACCTTTAGGTCCCTCTTCCAATCGTGTAACACATCTCCAAACCGTAGACTTCTTTCCACGGTTGTTCCAATAAGTCCGTCTATATATGTCTCCGCAATAACTGCAAAAGGTGATGGAGGATAATGCATACTTACTG
>JAQVZQ010000284.1 GCA_028708095.1 Dysgonamonadaceae bacterium | reverse complement strand
ATATATTTATAGCCAAAATAATAGTTCATCGTTAAAAAGTTCAACTATGAATCGGATAAAAGAGGTGCTTGAAGAAAAGGGAATAAAGCAAACATGGCTTGCAGAAAAGATTGGGAAAAGTTTTAGCCAAACAAACGCGTATGTTTGCAACCGCCGACAACCTAGTCTTGAACAATTATTTGAAATTGCAAAAATTTTAGGGGTGAATGTTAAGACTTTGATTGATAGTGAAAGCACAAAAGACAAATAAACATGGCAAAAGAAGCAAAAGCGCGCATAAAAATAAATAAACTACTAGAGAGTTCCGGGTGGAGATTACTTGACAGTAAAGACGAAAAGGCTAATGTCGTTTTTGAGGACAATATTAAGATTACTAAAACACATATTGATGAGTGGGGAGAAAATTTTGAGAAAACGACCAATGGTTTTATTGATTTTCTTTTGCTCGATGAAAAAGGGTTTCCCCTTGTTGTACTTGAAGCCAAATCAGAAGATAAAAATCCATTAGTTGGCAAAGAGCAGGCACGTACGTATGCTAAATCTCAGAATTGTCGATTTATTATCCTTTCAAACGGCAATTTGCATTATTTATGGGATATTGAAAATGGGAACCCCAGTATTATAACGACACTCCCTACACCTGAATCTTTCAAAGCTTATAAAAACTTTAAACCCAATGCTGACAAATTAATCAATGAGCTTATTGAATGTGATTATATTGCTTTGTCGCAAGATCCAAATTATGCATCAGAACCGGAGTATAAGGACGAATTAACCAGAAACGCGTATTTTGACAGGACAGGTGTCAGAATTATGCGTGGCTATCAGAAATGCGCAGTTCATTCAATTCAGAATTCAGTTAAAGAAGGGAATAATCGTTTTTTATTTGAAATGGCAACAGGAACTGGCAAAACATTAACGTCAGCAGCTGTTATTAAATTATTTTTAAGAACGGGTAATGCCCGAAGAGTTTTGTTTTTGGTTGACCGATTGGAACTCGAAGACCAAGCTAATAAAGATATGATAAGCTATCTTTCAAAGGATTATAAATCGGTCATATATAAAGAGCATAAAGAGGATTGGCGTAGTGCGGAAATAGTTGTGACTACAGTGCAATCATTATTATTCAACAATAAATACAAATCAATATTCTCGCCAACAGATTTCGATCTAATCATTTCGGATGAAGCACACCGGTCTATTGGTGGCAATGCTCGTGCTGTGTTTGAATATTTTGTGGGATATAAGTTAGGTTTAACTGCAACACCCAAGGACTATTTGAAAAGGTCGAAAGATGGAGAGCAGAAGGAATATGAACGCCGTTTATTACTAGATACTTATCGCACATTCGGGTGTGGAAGCGGAGAACCTACTTTTAGATATTCACTTTTAGAAGGGGTTCATGATGGCTACCTTATTAATCCGATCGTTATAGATGCGCGTACAGAAGTCACCACAAAACTTCTGTCGGAAGAAGGGTATGCTGCTGTCATAACAAATGAAGACGACGAAGAGCGGGAAGATATCTTTTACCAAAGAGATTTTGAACGAAAGTTCTTTTCTGAAGTTACAAACAGGATTTTTTGTGAAACATTTATGGAGCATGCTATGCTTGATCCTGTTACAGGCGAAATAGGTAAAACCATTGTATTTGCAGTAAGTCAAAACCATGCAGCCAAGCTTACTCAATTTCTTAATGAGATAGCCAACAAGAAATTTCCGAATAAATACAATTCTGACTTTGCTATGCAAGTAACCTCTTTGGTACACGAGGCAAAAGGCATGACGATTGACTTTCGGAATAATAAGTTGAGTGGATTCAGCTGCTTTAATGAGAACTATAGAACAAGTAAAACGCGTGTGTGTGTTACAGTAGGAATGATGACTACAGGATACGATTGTTCCGATATTCTGAATTTGTGTTTGATGCGCCCCATTTTTTCGCCTACAGATTTTGTACAAATTAAAGGTAGAGGAACTCGCACTTATAATTTCTCACATGAAATAGTTGGTGACATAGAATTAAAAGAACAGTTTAAAGATTGCAAAAAAGAGAGATACAAGCTTTTTGATTTCTTTGCAAATTGTGAATATTTCGAAGAAAAATTCAATTACGACGAGGTACTTAAAATGCCCGTTCTTTCCTCTCGGTCGCATGGAAATGGAGAACAACCTCCTATTCCTCTGCCATTTGAATATAAAGAAAACGATGCTATTCGTGAACTGCAAGAAACAGTTATTGGACATAATGGTATGAAAGTCGACAGAATGTTCTTCGAAAAATTTGAAGAGAATATCAAGGAAAACAAATTTATCCGGGAAAATGTGGAGGCTGAAAATTGGGATACCGTTTCAGATTATGTACGTAAAGAAATTTTCGAAAAACCCGAGGAATATATTAATATTGACAAAATAAAGAAAAGCCTAAGCATCGACCGACGAATCTCAGTTCGTGAAGTTTTAGAATTTATCTTTGGTCGTATTCCAAAGATAAAGATGAAAGACGAGCTGCTGGAAGATGAGTTTGAACGCTTTATTGATGACAATAAAGACCGTTTCAAAAAAGATGTAGATATTTCAGCCATACGGTATTATTTTAAAGCTTATACTTGCGATAAACAGATTCGCAACATAATAGATAAAAAGGAATACGCTGAATTGAATGTTACTTCAGCCTTCACTATGGCCGATTTCAAGGCTGTGCCAAATGGATGGAAACAATGGATTCCAGAGTATATTAAAAACTATGTTCCTTTAAACAGATTTATGTAATTATTATTAGGTTCAGATACTAAATGTTAGATTCAAAAACAAAACGTCGTATTGACGATGCGCGAGATATCCTAGTTGGAAAAATTCCTGACCCCAAAAGTCAGGTAGAACAAATCACTATTGCTCTCATCTATAAATTTATGGATGATATGGATGTTGAAAGTGAGGAGTTTGGCGGTGAGGCAAAATTTTTTGTAGGAGAGTATAAGAAATACAGTTGGCGTAGAGTCTTCAATAAAACGCGCGGCGGACAGGAAATATTGCTCGACTATCGTGAGGCATTGCAAAGATTGAGCGAAGACCCCGAACTTCCTTCTATATTCCACACGATTTTCCGTCAGGCATACTTGCCCTATAACGACCCTGAAACATTAAAAGAGTTTCTGAAAATTATTGACAATTTTTCCTATGACCACAGCGAGGAGTTGGGTGATGCGTTCGAGTATCTTTTGAGTGTACTGGGTAGTCAGGGTGATGCAGGTCAGTTCAGAACACCTCGTCATATCATCGACTTTATGGTTGAAATTGTACAACCGAAGAAAAATGAAACAATCTTAGATCCGGCATGTGGAACGGCTGGATTTTTAATCTCTGCATATAAACATATTCTTCGCGCAAATTCAAGTGATGACAAAAATCGTGGTGATAAATTAACGCCCGATGAGCGTAAAGCTCTTTCGTCAAATATCAATGGCTATGATATCTCACCCGATATGGTGCGTCTGTCGTTAGTAAATATGTACTTGCACAGCATTACTGAACCAAAGATTATTGAATACGATACACTGACAAGTGATACTAAGTGGAATGAGTATTTTGATGTTATTCTCGCTAATCCTCCGTTTATGTCACCAAAAGGTGGTATTAAACCACACTCACGTTTTTCAGTGCAAAGCAAACGCAGTGAGGCTTTGTTTGTTGATTATATTGCCGAACATCTCACAGCTGTGGGACGTGGTGCAGTTATTGTCCCGGAAGGAGTCATTTTCAAGAGCGATACCGCATTTACCAAACTTCGTAAAATGTTGATTGATGACAATTATTTATATGGAGTTGTTTCATTACCTGCCGGAGAGTTTAACCCATACAGTGGTGTGAAAACGTCAATTCTTTTGTTTGATAAACCACTTGCACGCCTTACTGACAAAATTCTATTTGCCAAAATCAACAATGATGGTTTCGACCTTGGAGCTCAACGCCGTCCAAATGATTTTAGTGAATTACCAGATTTTTTGGCCGAGATTCTTGATTTCAGGGCTAAAACTTTCCGCAAGCAGGAATTCACGCCAACTCGTTGTACTCTCGTTGAAAAATCAAAGATTACTGAAAGAGGGGATTATATTCTAACTTATGAGAGATATGATATCCAGAAAATAATCTCAGGTAGATATAGTTATGCTAAGGTTGGTGATTTATGTAAGATATTGCCTGGATACCCATTTGATTCTAAATTGTTTAATGATGTTCTCGGTACTCCTGTTATACGAATTAGAGACATAAAGCCAAATGCAACAAAAACTTATTACAAAGGAGAAGTAATACCAACTCACATAATTAATAATGGAGATTTACTTATTGGGATGGACGGCGAGTTTAATACAGTTCTATGGAATGGAGGAAAATCTTTATTAAATCAACGAGTATGCAAATTGCATTCATTCTCTAATGTTTTGAAAGAATATTTGTATTATATAATTCAAATGCCATTGAAAGATATTGAGGCTTCAACATATGCTGTTACCGTCAAACATTTATCAAACAAATTAATAGCAAACATA
>JAQVZQ010000283.1:830-4568 GCA_028708095.1 Dysgonamonadaceae bacterium | reverse complement strand
GAAAAACGATTAATGCTATCTCTAGGAGTGAGTGTAGTAGGGAACAACTTCAACAATAATATGAAAAACCCCCTAAATCAATTATCTCCTCGATTGTCTGCCTCTTTCGAAGTTTCAGATAAGTGGGACATCAATGCAAATGTTGGTCGTTATGCTTCGCAACCAGCCTACACAACAATGGGTTACAAAAAAGATGGTGAGTTTATAAACAAAAACGAACAACTCAAATACATCACTTCCAATCAAGCAATTGCAGGATTTGAATACCGACCAACAGATAATATGCGCTTAAGCGTGGAAGGATTTTACAAACAGTATGATCGATACCCCTTTTCAATTGATGATGGCATTAGCATTGCTAGTAAGGGAACAGAGTATGGACAAGTAGGCGACGAAGAAATCACATCTATTGGGAAGGGTAAGGCATACGGTGTGGAGGTGTTTTACAAAATAATGGATTGGAACAGGTTAAATCTAACCACCACCTACACTTTTTTTAGAAGTGAATTTACAGATAAAGACAATGTTTATCGTCCCTCTTCGTGGGACACACGTCATATGGTAAATTTGATTGGTAGTTATAAACTAAATAAGGGTTGGAATGTTTCCGCTCGTTGGCGATTTAGCGGAGGTGCTCCCTACACACCAATCGATGAGGAGTTGTCAACAAATAGAGAAGCTTGGAATATTACCAATCAATACTATTTAGATTACGATAAATTCAATACGCTTCGTTTGTCATCCAATCATTCACTCGATTTGCGTGTCGATAAAGAGATATACTTCAAGAAGTGGGTGTTGAACTTTTACACCGATGTTCAAAATGCTTATAACTACCAGTCTGAGAGCCCACCAATATATACAAACAAAGATGTAAATGGTAATGTGTTGGAAGATCCCAGTGGAGATCCCACTAAGCAAGGCTTACGTGTATTGGATAATATGTCGGGTACTGTTTTGCCTACTATTGGGGTAATCGTGAAGTTTTAATAGGTTGTATAGCAGTACACGCTTTCCACATTGTAGATACTTGTTTTTTTGTCTGGTGTTGTTGTTCTTATTACCTGTAATAAGATTGTTTTCAGGAGTAAGACATGATGATAAATTAATGTTTTAAAACATCTAATGCAAGGTGCCAGTTGCTTTATAATTTTTTTATATTTGTATAATTAGTATTTGCCCTTTTCTTGCAAAGGCTAGTTAAAGGTGTGCTTCAAATAGTAAGACTCATTGCTTTATCAGAAGCTTTAAGGCTTGCTTCATTGTGCTCATTAACAGTATAGTAGTACAGAAATAATCTTACAAGTTATAAATCTCTCAAAAAACAAATCAGCTATGAAAAAAATCTTTATTTTGGCATTAATCATTCTTGTAAGTTTCAATAATTCATATTCGCAAGAAAAAATATGGAGCGAAACCGAAGCTCAAAAAGAAGAACGGTTGCAATGGTGGACTCATGATAGATTTGGGATGTTTATTCATTGGGGATTATACGCAATGCCTGCACGTCACGAATGGGTGCAGAAGTACGAAAGAATTCCAAACGATGAGTACAACAAATATTTCGAATACTTCAATCCCGATTTGTATAACCCAAAAGAATGGGCAAAAAAAGCAAAAGAGGCAGGCATGAAATATGCTGTACTAACTTCTAAACACCATGAAGGATTTTGTCTTTTCGACTCAAAATATACCGACTTCAAAGTAACCAACACTCCGTACGGAAAAGATATTGTTAAAGAGTGGGTAGATGCTTTTAGAGCTGAAGGATTAAAAATTGGCTTCTACTATTCATTAATAGATTGGCATCATCCCGATTTTACTATCGATCGAGTTCATCCAATGAGTGCGAATACCGATGAAGAGTATGCTGAGCTAAATAAAGGCAAAGACATGTCTAAGTATCGAACCTATTTGAAAAACCAAGTACGCGAAATACTCACCAATTATGGTAAAGTGGATATGTTGTGGTTAGATTATTCATACCCTGGGGCTCATGGCAAAGATCGCGATGATTGGGGTTCTATAGAACTCATAAAAATGGTGCGTGAATTGCAACCTGGAATAATATTAGATGATCGAGCTGATTTGGAAGATGTGCCAGGAGGATGGGATTATAAAACGCCCGAACAATTTAAAGTGGATAAGTGGCCCGAGATAGATGGCAAAAAAATTCCTTGGGAAACATGTCAAACATTTTCAGGTTCGTGGGGATATCATAGAGACGAAAATACTTGGAAAAATAATAAGCAGCTATTGGTGCTGCTGATTGAATCGGTAAGCAAAGGTGGAAATGTGTTATTAAATGTAGGTCCTACTGCGCGAGGTGTTTTCGACTATCGCGCTGATAAAGCCTTGCAAGAAATGGGCGAATGGATGAAATACAATAATCGTTCAATATATGGTTGCACACAAGCTCCGGAATCATTCGAAGTACCCAATCAAACAATTCTCACTTACAACCCTCAGTTAAATCGTTTGTATATTCATCTGTTAGACTATCCCCTTACTAACTTTCGATTGCCAGGATACAAGGGCAAGATTAAGTATGCACAGTTTTTACACGATGCTTCGGAAATTCGAATAACTGCTCCCTATGGACATCATATGCAAGGTAGTATAGCTACAGAAGATGATTTAAATTTCCGCTTACCTATAATTAAACCCAATGTGGAGATACCCGTAATAGAGGTGTTTTTGGAGTAGTTCGTGGTTGATACCACATAATACAATCTTGCAGCAACATGCTGGGACAGATGGAGCTCCTGCTCCGTCATTGTAACGCAAATATGGCGGACACATAGGTCCGCCACTACAAATGCGCATTTTTAATTAGGAAAGGCGCACACATAGGTAGCGCCCCTACTATTTCACCATTGTACATTTTTATCCATTGGCTACAATTTTTCCACTAACTGGTTCACTAATCGCTTTCGTAAACAGTAAGCGGTGAACAGTGAGCAGGCGCACTGGCGCAGATCTCCAGACCTGTGTGACCTTCTCACTCTCCATCGTCCTCGAAACCGCCCCTAAATCACCAAGGGGACTTTTGCAGTGCAATTAGCTAAACTTGTTTGAATATTGCACCACTACTGCGAGAGTCCTCTCTTGTGTGTTGAAATGATTTGAATAAACCACACGATGCAATCGTGCGGCAGCGTACTGGGGATGATGGAGCTCCTGCTCCGTCTTTTGCAATGATTAAAATTGGTCGAACAAATAAGATCAATCCCAACAATAAAAAATGTCTGAACCATTATTAAATGATTGGCTTGATTGTTCGCAGGTCAACATTTACAGTTCTGGGCATGTGCATTGCAAATGCGTGCGAGCGACAGTGCGTAAAGCTAAACAGCAATAGGATGTTTGAATATCGTACCAACAACCTCGATAGAGGTGGTATTGTTATAGTATCCAATATGACACATCAACCATAACCTCGTAAGAGGTGGCATTATATATTAACATGGATTAGACACATAATTTCTATTGCTGGTGCGGAGTCCATCCGTACCATTGGTGGTACATATAATAAAAGGCACAGACAAATGTCTGCGCTAGCGGACGACTAATTGATTATCATGATTGTTCGCAGGTCAACATTTACAATTCTGGGACAGATGGAGCTCCTGCTCCGTCATTGTAACGCAAATATGGCGGACACATAGGTCCGCCACTACAAATGCGCATTTTTAATTAGGAAAGGCGCACACATAGGTAGCGCCCCTACTATTTCAC
>JAQVZQ010000283.1:0-730 GCA_028708095.1 Dysgonamonadaceae bacterium | reverse complement strand
CTTTCTGCATTTTTTAATATCTATACAATTATAATCATTTAAATTTCCAACTATCAATTGCAGTACCCCCAACCACAAAGTGGTTAAACGTGAATAGCCATGGGTGGCCAAACCCATGGGAATTAGCTAGAGAGCACAACAGAACCCTAAAGTGGGTTCAATGCATTCCATGTTATTAAGATTGAAATTGAAATACAAATAAGACCTTTTAAAAATGACCTCGAAGCTGGAAGCTTCGAATACACCGCTCACTTAATCTTAAACTTAGCAAACTTCAACAACAACTGTTTCCTTCCAGCTGTTTCAAATTCAACATGTGCCCTGCGGTCATTCCCACTATTTTCAATGGTGATTACTGTTCCCACACCAAATCTTTCGTGCTCAATGGTTTGTCCTTCTTGTAACTCAATGGCCTCTTTCGAGAGTGTACTCACTGATGATGTTTGACTTATTGGAGTGCCTCGAGGGCGAGGTGGTGCAACAGTTTCTCTCTGTTTAAACGCAGGTTTTGATGCTTGAGAGCGCTGTCGCATCGAATCCCAAAAACCCCCAGTTGAACCTTCTTTGCCCGAATCTCTGAATGAGGTTGTTTCTGTTTTCAAGAACTTGGGATCTATATCGTCTAAGAATCTACTTTGTCTAGCTGGTTCATTTTGACCATGCTTGAACCTACTTTTAGCAAACGTGATAACGCATGTTTGTTTTGCCCGTGTTATGGCAACATCAAATA
>JAQVZQ010000282.1 GCA_028708095.1 Dysgonamonadaceae bacterium | reverse complement strand
AACGGTATCAATTAAAGCATCCGTTGACTGCGACTCATTTTTGTTACACGAAACGGTGTAAACCAGTACCGAAAAAAAACGACCCAAACCTCAATTCTGAATATTTCATTTTTAAACTGCATTTCTCCACCTCCCATTAATTATGTTCTGCCCACTCGCAAGGCCCAATTTTGAATTTAGAAAACACCGCTTTAAAACTCGACTGCAATGGACTGCATGCATAAACCCCAATCCACGCAATATTTATAGGCAAGTGCATATGCAAAATCCGCATTTGTTTGAAATGAATTCCATCTTCTGAATTTTCAATCAAGAAATCCTGTCCCCGACGACTTAAACTGTACCACATCTTGGAAACCATTGCTGGTATATCAATACTTGCCCAGTCGGAATAACCCAAATTAGTGACCACCGAACCTAAGAGTGCATAATATTCATTTTCGTGTTCTACCGAAACCTTCAGCCAATTGTCGCTATCCAAATACATTAAAATCCCGCATTGGTCGTACATAAAATTCGTGTCAAAATAGGTTTTCACCTGAAAGGTAAAATCATCATTGACTCCTGCTAAAAATGCCGGTGCATTGTCGTTTCGAAAACCATAATGGGTGCGTTGCCACAAATCGGTTCCAGGCTCAGTTTGGATACTAAGCGTATCATCTGTCAATTCAAAGTTTCTAGGTTGGTTCCGCCATTCATAATCTTTCAAATCTAATTTTTTCATAAGCTTAATTCTTTAATTTTCATTAGTTCTACTTTACGACTATAACAATTGCTCTTCAGCTTCTTGATATCTATACCTTCTGTCTATATCTTTTTTCCGTTTCTTATGCCTCGTGACCATCTGTTTTATCCTCATTTGTTGTTGCTCATTCGTTCCAAATAAGTAGGCTATCATAAGTACCCGAGCGTCTGCGGTACTCATCAAAGGCAATTCTTTTTCGTTAGCTATTTTCTCTTGCGTTAAATATAGCCCGGCCATGATGACTAAAACAGTATGGTGGTACCATCCAGTCCATTTTCTCACTTGATAATCTGACATGCCCAACTCATTTTTTGAATCATCGAATGTTCGCTCCACCCAATATCTTTGAGCTTGAAAATAAGCATACTCTTTTCTCGAATAATCATCTAGTAAACCGTTACTGAAACTGTACTTAACTCTGAGCTTTTTTTCTATTGTTTGAGAAATAATCAAAGTTCGTCTTTTCAGCATGTTATTTTCCCGGTTCCAAACCCATACTTCTACTTTATGGACTTTCAGCTTCAACCATCCTTTTGCTGTCTTTCTTACTTTTACTTCTTCCCAATGATTTTCGTTAAGTGTTCTCTTGTACTTATCCAGTCTGATAGGATCCCCCACAGGTTGGGGTACATGAGGAGGTCTCCCTCTTCCGGGTTTTTTATCTGGAACTTTTATCTCTGGTTTTTCTAAATAGACAAGCTCATCCTTGTGTACATCTAAAACATAAATAGGTATAGGCGCTTAGAGCGCACTTGTTAATTTACTGTATTAGTTCTCATTAGCTTATATTCAACCATCCTTTTTAGTAGGGTGTCAAAAAATACCTCTGGGTGATTTCGTCTATTGAAGCGAAAATGGTACTCATCAAGATACCCCTGCAGCCACTCTTTGGAGCAGTGATGGTGTATTCCACGTAGCCATCCTTTTATATTCATTATGTGCAGGTGAATATCAGGAGCACTCTTTCCGTCGTCAGATTTCGTCTGTTCTATATTTTTATAATCATTTCTCAAAGGCAAATATCCTGTCCATTTATCTGTAATTATTTTTGCGTTCTTGCAAACGTGTTCATCAAAGAATGGTTTGAATGAAGACGATGATGCGTCGGGAATTACCCTTGCATAACCTCTTCCTACCCCTGCTTCTACAATCTCAAGTGCAATTACAACTAATCTCTTCTTTCCCTTTCTTCTACCGATTACTCCCCCTTCTTCTCCTCCAACGTAAAATTCATCAACTTGTATAGTGCCGCTAATTGGGTATTTGCCAGAGCTTTTCATTACAATCTGAATCTTTCTTTTGAATTCCCAACAGGTCTTCTGTCTCAGCTCAAACTCATGAGATAATTCTAATGAAGACATCCCTTTCTTTTTCGTAGAAATCTTGAATGCTATATGGAATGCAAGATGAATCGAAAACTTGAGTTTGTCAAACATGGTTCCAGCTGTACTGCTTTTATCGTATTTGCATCGAGTGCATCTTCTTGAATAAGGCTGTCACCCTTTGCAATAATGTTCATTACCACACTTTTTGCATACATATCCTTTTTCCCATTTTATCTCAGATAGCGTAAGCATAGCACGAGTCCTGATCGGGAAACCTGTGGTGAAACTTGATAGAATTGACTCCCATAAATCGATCTCTTGTTATCATGTTACAAAGGTAGCAATTATAGTTTATTAGTGCGCTTTAAACGCCTATCCTACTTATTAATTACTTCTTTTGAAAGTGTTTAATCGTTTTCGTTATCTGTTCAATAATTTGAATAATATTTCTTTTTGCATTCTCTTTTTGCATTGCTTCCTCTAGTGACATTGGGCTAAGTACAATTGAGAATAGTGATGTGAATCCTCGTTCGATAAGATTTTTAATATCTTCAACACTTCCACCAATAGCTATTACAGGAACATTCCTTTTGCATGCAGCATCAAGAATGCCACTTGCTGCTTTGCCCATTGCTGTCTGTTTATCCAGTTTGCCCTCTCCTGTAATCACTAAGTCAGCATCTTTCAAATGTTTATCGAAATCAACCGCTTCTAACACCATTTCAATACCAGGTTTTAGCTGAGCGTTTAAGAAAGCAACAAAACCTCCACCTAAACCTCCAGCTGCACCTGTACCAGGAATAGTGTTTAAGTTTACTCCTTTTTCCTTTTTAATCAGTAGGCGAAAGCAATCTAAACCTTCATCTAATTTCATCGTCATTTTCTCATTTGCCCCTTTTTGAGGAGCGAACACATAAGCTGCACCGCTTGGCCCAGAAAAAGCGTTATTTACATCGCATGCTATGGTGAATTGGGCTTCTTTTACTTCAGGGATCACTTTTGATTCATCTATAGAATAAATAGTTCGCAGTGATTTACCAGTTCCATCTACTTCTTCCCCGGTTTTATCTAAAAAACTAAACCCCAATGCTTTCAACATTCCTGTACCAGCATCGTTGGTAGCACTTCCACCAATTCCAATAAGAAATGAACAGCATCCACGTTTCAGTGCATCTTTTATTATTTCGCCTGTGCCAAAGGTAGTTGTAAGAAAAGGGTTCTGTTCACTTTTGGATAATAGTGTGAGACCACTAGCAGCAGCCATTTCTAAAATAGCTGTTTTTCCACTTTCAATTAATCCATACTCTATTTCAATGGGGCGCATTAGTGGGTCGTGCACTATTATTTTTATCTTTTCCCCTTCAAAAGCATTCACCATTGTCTCCATAGTTCCTTCGCCTCCATCAGCAATGGACATTTTAACTGTTTTACAAGTAGGGATAACTCTTTTAATAGCCTCTTCTATTGCATTGGCAACTTCTACCGAGCTGAGAGAGCCTTTGAAAGAATCGGGAGCAATAATTATTTTTCTCATAGAGCAATTAGTTTTCAGCATCAGTATATCATAAGACAAATTATAGTTGGGGATTGCTTAATAATTCCCAATTGCACACTAAATTTCATTTGAGGCACAACCCTATAATATGTTAATCTTCTCAATTTTATTATGTTCACTAAAATTAAGCGCAAAAAAGACAACTAAAAACATTTCATGTGTCGAATCAAGTTCATCACAAAAATGATAGCTTCTATACAACTTTATGATGCCAAAAGATAATCTGGTTTAAACCCACATTATTCATCACATTTTTAATTATATATCAATTAGGTCCTAACAGTCAACAGCATATTAACTTATTCTGTTTTGATATATGCCCATTTTTGGGTATTGTTCACTTTAACCTTTGTACAGCTGCTACGTAACAAACTCCTTGAAAATGTCCCCTATATCTGTAGAGTTCAACGTCTCGCATCTACACAAAGCTAAAAATGTGAATAATACGGGATAATCTGTTTACGAATGCATATTGCAATACCTTTGTTGGTTTACGTTTCATTCTAAATACATTTGATAATACAAACGTGCAACTATTCTGCTTGTACGGAGTTTACTACATAACTCATCAATCAACTTTTCTTCCTTTCGACAACATTCATCTAATATATCTAGATCTGTGGGATACTTGATATCTACATCGCAAACAGTAGCATCTAGCTATAATCTTCATTTGTTTGGTGGGATGAAAATAAAGAGATTCATTATTGTCTTCTTCTTTGTTGCTCCCTATCTTTTGTATCCGTTTTTCCCTTACTCTCCTTTTAATATTAATCCTCTGTGAATTAACTTATAGGTCAGCAATTTAAAAACTCGCATATCAATCCATTTTTTGATAGATATCAGCAAGAAAGTAGTCATTACTTGTTAGTTTAGTTGATAAATACTTCCAGACCAAATACATGTAGAGATATTCCCGAATCATCTCAATCACACTTCGATCGTTAAACT
>JAQVZQ010000281.1 GCA_028708095.1 Dysgonamonadaceae bacterium | reverse complement strand
ATCCCTGTTCTTTATTCTTAATAAAAGAGACAAACATCTTTGTACTGTCTATTGGCGTGTTCAATTCCGACACCTTAGGAAAATTTGACGTAAAGCAAAAGATTGGATATAATAAACTGCTATCCTTTGATTACACCTTTACACCGATAACAAAACAAATAACTCGATACAGGGAGCCGTTATTCACTCCATTTGTCACAGCTGGATATTCAACAAATCAAACTGTTTTTTTAGGTTTTGGAAGTTATTATAAAAACATCGGGATTGAATACTTGATGAACGTTTCAACAAATGATAGAATTTGGAGTTGGCAAGTTGACGACCCTATTATTTTTAATAGATTAAATAAGAATGAAGTATATCACACTTTCAAGTTAAATTATAAGTTTTGATTATGATTACAAGCAAATATTTTTCAGAAAAAGAGTTTAACCGGTGCACTCCATCATGTTCACTTCAAGACATGAATCAGGATTTTATGAATAAGTTGGATAAACTTCGGGAGCTTTCAGGAATTCCATTAGTTATTAATTCGGCTTTTCGGAGCGTTCAATATGAGAAAACAAAAGGACGAAATGGCACATCAGCTCACGTTTCAGGCGTTGCAATTGATATTAGGTGTAATGACAGCCAAAACAGATTTAAAGTGTTAGAAGGAGCCTTGAAGTTAGGATTCAGGCGTATTGGTGTTGCAAATTCATTCATTCATCTTGATATTAGTAAAAAGCACGCTCAAAATGTAGTTTGGACGTATTAATTTTGTTGGGTAAGTTTATTTTATTATCTTTGTATTGGAATACATTTATTTTGTGCATAACTTTCATAATAAAATTTTTTAGATTATTATTTGCAAAAGCACCCAGTTGTGAAATTAGGTGCTTTTATTTGCACAATACTTTAATAGTTAAAGTATATTAAATTGCAAAGATTGGGTGTGCATTAGTTGCACATTAAAAAGAGATGTTGTATATTTGTGTACCAGAAAGAGATAATAACAATTTAATAATTACAGTTATGAAAAAGATTACAAGAGCAACGTTTAAAAGCTTTATCAGAAAAGCGGGTGATAATCTACTTATAAAAGTAGTATCAGAATTCAATGGCATGGTTGACGGTGTGGAACAGGTTGAAGATTCATTCGACAAAGCAACAAAAACAGATAGCAATGTGAAAAATACGCTTGGCTTTGTTGGCATATGGTTAGTAGGTAGTAGTAGAGATTACTTTACTCACTTTGAAGATAATAATTACATAGGTATAGAGTACTCAAATTGTTGTGGCAGTGGTATAATTGCAGTTGAGAAATAAAACTTTTAAAAATTACAACTATGAAAAAAAAGAACGATTTAGGTATGTGGTTCTTCAGTGACAGTGTAGGTAGAGCATTTAATTATCTAGCAGTGATATTAGTGATAATATGGTTCGGATATCACATCAGCAGATTTATATTCAGATTTTAAAACAAAAAATATGAGCAAAAAACAAAAAGAAAAAAACATACTACCCTACACAATGGAAGAGGTAAGAGTTGCATTTATTGAAGCGTTAGAGATTGCGAGATTGAACGGGTTGAATTGGAGGGATTATGTGAGACCTAAATTTGAAAATGACAGACTGGTAGGGTATTATGTTCTTGATGAAACGAAAAGTACAACAATTAGAACTGTAATGATATGAAGATTAAAAAATAAAAAACCATCAAAAAAAACACCTAAAAAGTGGAAATTTAAACAATGAATTTTCGCTTTTTTCGTATAAAACATCAAAATAACTACAAAATACAACACTTCTACAAATTTTCTACAAACCCGAAAACCGCATGAACAGTAAGATAGGTAGCACTTTTGCAGATTTGTATAATATTTTAATATAAAAATAATATATATAATAATGACTATTCCTATAAGAGTTTTAGAAAATGGTCTACAAATTTACAAATGCACTCAAACCTATACTGGCATTGACTTACACGTTTGTAAAAGTTTTTACACACTATTTTTTCTACAAATAATAAATCTGCTCTGATGTATAGAAAGAGAACGACCCGAAAGGTTAAACAATATTAAAACACAAAAATAACATACTAAATAGTTGCGAGTTTAAAATAAAGGTTGTATATTTGTAGTATAGAAATAAGAGATAGTAATAATCAATTAAAAATTAAAGTTATGACACTAAAAGAAAAAGTAACAGCAAGACTAATAAAACACGGCAACAACCCAATAGAAGTTGAGAAAATGGTTGATAAACATTTCGAATATGCTGCAGCAACTTATGGAACAGTAAGAACAATAGCCGAATGTATCAGCACAATTTATTAATCCCCACAGTGTTTTCGGATCACTCCAAAACCGATAATTTATTTTAGTAATAATCAAAAATTTAAAAAGCTATGAAAGTAATAATCAGAAAATTCAAGAGGTTAGAAAACCTCACAGTGAATGTACCAGCTGAAATAACTGGTGGAAACGGAATAGGTAAGACGTCAATTCTTGAAGCAATCAGTTTTGTTTTGACTGGAAAAGACCAAAATGGAAAGGAATTTGCTCAAGTTTACGACAACAGGGTTGACTTGCACGATGCAATAGCTGATGTAAGCTATTTTGACGACTATGGTAACGAGTTTAGACGAGTAGTTGAACCAACGTTCACAACATCAAGAAGTGGTGAGGAAACGCTAAAAATCATGCGTTCTACACGTTGCACAAAAAACGGAATTGATACGAACGATTTTAGCGGAGAGTTTCAAGACTTCTATAATTTTGGAACTGACTTTTTCTTTAATCAAAAAGAAACAGACCAGAGAGCAATGTTCATTGATTTGATGAAATCACTCCTACCAGATTATGACGTTGCCGAATCACAACTTAGAATGAAATCTTTGAAAAAAACTCAAAGAGACACGCAAAGTGATATCACAGCTGAAAGAAAAGCGTTGAAGTTGATTCAGGATGTTGAGGTTAAAGAAATGCCTTCAGACCTTGAAGCGTTGGAAAATGAATATCAGAATTTAATTAAATCAAGTTCAAGTAATCAATCTTTGATTTCTGAAATCAACCGAAAAAACAATGAATTGTTTTCTAGTTACAGAAAAACTCAATCAGATTTAGAATCCAAACTTCAAAGCACCAACTTTAATTTAAGAAACTCACAAAACGAAATTGAGAGACTAGAAGCAACTTTAAATCACACGATTGAAACTAACTTTGAAGGATATCCTGAATCAGACACAAGCATTTTAAGTGAGATGTTGGAAAAAGCAAATTCTAAATTATCGCAAATAACTTACTTCACTGATATAAATGATTTCGCAAAATTGAACGCAAATAAAAATCCAATCGTTTCAGAAAATATGGAGAGGATGAAGCGTTTGAGATATGCAACTCCAGAAAATCTACCTGAAGGAGAAAAGTTGACAGATATTTGTTCAAGTTGTGGCGTTGCAAGTCAATCTGTTTTGGATAATGGTATTAAAAATATTATTGACGGCTTGAAAGCCGAAAATAAACAGATACTTGAATCTGAAATGAGAGCTGTTAACGGTGTATATTTGACACTAAAAGATGAAAGGGACAGGCTCCAGACGCAATTAAACAGAATTGAAGAGGAAAATAAAAAGATTGTTGAAAACGCTGAAAAGCTTAAACGAGCGTTTGACATCAAAAAAACGAATCAAATTGAGGAGCTGAAAAAAGAGATTTCTATTCAAGAAAAAAACATCGTTACTTTTGAAGCTGAAATTTCAGATTTGGAAAAACAGCTTTCTGAATTAAAAGAGCCAACTCTTTCAAAACTGCCAACCGAGTTAACAATTTCAGATGAGTTGCAAGAAGCGCACAATGAATATCAAAAACTACGAGATGAAATCGTAGGGGCGAAAGCGGTTAATGCGAATAATAAAGGAAAAAAGGCATTAGCTGAAATTGAGATAAAAAAGATGCAAACCATTTTGATGGAGGTTGACACGGAAATAATTAAATTACAAGAGGAAATAACCGACTATTTTTCAAACTTGACAAATGTAGTTGACAATGAATTTAGCGGAAAAATCAAAATAGGGGTGCAACTTCAGGAGCTGATAATTTCAAAAGATGAGTATAAGGATGTTTTTAAAATCACAGCTGATGGGAAAGTTTTCCCACATGAATGTAACGGAGCTTTAATCAACAACACAAAGTTACAGGTTTTGGCTACTTTACAACGATTGAAAGGGTACAACGGTATTACCATTATGGATAATGCAGAAGCGAACACAACGCAATCAATTGAGCCTTGCGGGCTGAATTTAGTGATTGCGAGAGCAACAGGATCAAAAGAATTAATAATTAAATAAATTGTATGATGACAAAGAAATTAGAAACTACGTTTAAAATAGAGGATATTTTGTTTAATTTAAACATGGCAATTCAAAACTATAATGTGAGAACTGAAATTAATGATGTGGAGTTTCATTTTATAGATTTACTGAATTTGGATTATCCTCATGATATGAGTGACTGTGATTGGGATACTTACCTTGAACTTGAGCACAAAATGATTGAACATTTAAATAATGTTTTGCTTAACAATATGGCAAAAAG
>JAQVZQ010000280.1 GCA_028708095.1 Dysgonamonadaceae bacterium | reverse complement strand
GGCAGGCGGACCTATTGCAATTATTGACTGCTTTGGGATATTATCCGAAGAAAAAATAAGAAGATACTTCGAACTCGGCTGTGAAGTCAAAGCCCTTGGAAGAGGCCACATCCAGAGGATTAAAAAAGAAGTGCAGAAAAGCAAACTTCAAAAGCAAACTTCAAAAATTTCCATAGTTTCCCAAGGCTACAAGAAGTAATCTTTTGAAAAATGAAAAAGTAATAGTCACTGGTGGGATGAATTTTATCGGTTCTCATCTAACAGAAAAATTGCTTGAAGATAATACCGTAACAGTCTTGATAATGAGTCTACATGCGAAATTGAAAATATAAAACATCTGCTCTGGGGCTAATAATTGGAAGGGAATAAGGAGAAAAATCAAGGATGACAAGTGAAACACTTAAATCAAATGTGTCAAGTAACTGTAAAGTGTAATTCACTAAAAATTAATAAAGTCTAAAGAAACTCCCGGCGAGGATGCGGTAAAAATATGAAGATTGCAATTATTCTCGGCACGAGGCCTAAGATCATAGAAAACTAGGCGGGGCAAAGCAGATGAACTGATAGAAACCAGAATAAGAGATTTCATTATTCTAGAACCGAAAGTTTTCGCCGACATCCGAGGTTATTTTTTTGAAAGCTACAATAAAAAAACACTTGTATCTCTTATTAGAAAAGAATATAATTTCGTCCAGGACAACGAATCCAAATCTTCATACGGTGGGATCCGAGGCCTCCACTATCAGTTAGCCCCTTACAGCCAGGCAAAACTCGTAAGGGTTCTGGAAGGCAGAGTATACGATGTTGTCATAGACCTAAGAAAAGACTCCCCAACTTTTTGGAAATGGGCAGGTGTAGAACTCTCTGGGGAAAACAAAAAGCAATTGTTAATCCCAAAAGGCTTTGCTCACGGTTTTCTGTCCTCAGCGAAACTGCAGTTTTCGCTTACAAGTGCGATGAATATTATCACCCTGAGACCGAAGCTGGCATAATCTACAACGACCCCACTCTGAATATCGACTGGAAAATCCCTGAAAAAGACGCAAAACTTTCAGAGAAGGATAAGCGTCTCCCTGAACTGAAAATGCCAGAATGAATTTCTGAATAGTAAAAACAGCAGTAGTTACTTAAGAGAAATGAATATGAGAATTAATGCCTCTACCAGACAAAAAACAATTTTGATTTATGGCGATTTATTGCTACATCATTGGTAATATTTTCACATTTGTCCCCTCTTACATTGGGAAATAATGAAAAAGAGCCATTTTATTTATTAACAGGAGATATAACGTTTGGTGCATAAACATCTCATAATGTCGAATTATATGCTTGAATTTAAGCACATTATTTTTTGGCAATGTTTTGGAACCGGCATCTATTGAGCTCATAGATTCGTAAAAATGCTTATATGTGCTTAAAATTTGGGAGCGAAGACCTCGTTACAGAACAATCTATGCACAGGTTTAGATTAGATGCCTTGTTTCCCAAGATCATCGTCAAAAATTGAAGGTTAACTTTGGGAAAATATGTACAAACTATTTGTGACACTATTTGTGACACTCTTTGTAATAAATAGAAATAGAAAACTTGTTAGGCTTTAGATAGAGTGATATAAGTGACTACAAAAATAAAAAAAGAAATATCCAATTTCATTCTAAACTTGATTACTAATATTTATAAAAAAATATTTCATGAGCAAATAAGTAAGGGACACATACACTTTATTAGGAATATTTTTTATGTAGGGATTGGTTCGATCATCTCAACTGGACTGAGTTTTTCATTCAATATATTAGCGGGAAGAATATTAGGCCCCTCAATTTATGGTGAATACACACTCCTGAGATCGATTGCTATGTTATTATACATTCCCATGATAATGGGCATATCTACAGCATTAGTAAAGTATAATTCAGGAATATCAGATTTAAAAAGACAACAGATGATAATTTCTACCAGTTTTATATTAACATCATTTTCTATAATTATTTTTTCGTTTATTTACTTTTTATATATACACGAAATATCTAAAATATTTTCAACTTACAATGATCTCATATCTGCAGCTATTTTCTTTGCGATCCTATTTGCAGGAAATATATTTACAACAAATGTCCTTAGAAGTTTACATAAAATGAAAAAATTTGCAATGTTAAGACTTGTTTACGGCATCGTTTTACTTTTATCTTTTATTTACTTTGTGTATTTAGACTATTACTCATATAAATCAATGTTATACCCTACATATTTAGCTAATCTCATTCCTTCAATAATTATAATTAGAACACAACGGAAATATTTCAAACCAAAATTTGATAAGATGTGGGCAAAAAAAATACTTACTTATAGTAACCTCTCATTCATAGGAGGAATTTCATGTGTTCTGTATATGAACATTGACAATATTCTTATAAATCACTATATGCATGTGAAAGATATAGGGATATATAATGCATATTATTTTGCGTCTCTGAATTTAGTTTCAGTGGTTACAGGAATATTTACAACAGTATTTTTCCCAACAATTTCTCAAATAAATGACAAAAGAATGATATTAAAACAAGTAAATACAATAATAGGGTATGTAATTTTTATTGGGGCTCCAATATTATTTTTTGCAGAATATGTAATATTAAAACTATATGGACAAGAGTATCAAATTGATAAATTATTAATGTTGATATTCAATGTAACTTCAATTTTATACATTTACAACGAAATATACGTTTGGTTTTTAAATTCAGTTGGATTGAAAGGAGTAAAAATAACTTTAATTAGCGCTTTAACAATAGCTACATCAGATATAATCTTCAACGTAATTTTAATCCCAATCTATGGAATATATGGTGCAATAAGTGCCACAGCATTAGCGTACTTTATTGGACTATGTAGCCTACTTAGTCTCTGGAAAATATATAAACCCTCATTAGAAAATGAGAGTTAAAACCTGACTTTGACAGTTACATAAAAATAAGTGCTCTCTATTTTGTGTAATTCGGTCCAATGAACATTACAAAATAGAGAGCATTCCCTATAACTCTAGGGCCCTTCCAAATCAATGTTAAAACTAAGGATATAGAATGCTTATTTTGAGTAATAGATATGCTTTTAGAATTTCCCCAACAAAATTACACTCTAAAAATCAATTATTTAGGAAAATAGTCTATGATAATCATTATAATCAATAACTAATCAATATAAAACCTTTATTTTTTCATAATTTATGTTTATTAACAACTAAGGCGCATGATATCATTTTCAGCCATACAAATTTCAATGATAAAAGAGAGGAAAAAAAGATGTTTAATCAATTAATTAAAGCATTTAAATTCTCTAAATAGCAAATAGATCATTTAGTGGATGTACTTTAATTGGGGAAGGGATAACACCATATTTAATTAGGTAAATAAGGCTTAATAACCCTTAAAAAACTAATCATTTTTAGAGGGGTCTATATAACTCCTAACAAGAATATATGTGTTCCTATAGGATCGATTCTTGCTGTCCAATTCTTTTATGAAAAGCTTAATTTCTGTGATATTTTAGCAAACATAAAAACGAGGGTATTGATATGAATAGTTTAGTAATCGGATTGTTAAGCTACAAATTAACTGAGAATTTTAGTATCAAAGAAGCTGGCAAATGGTTAAATCAGGAAGAGATTCTCGATCATAAATCTCGAAAGGTTTCAGGAAAGAGTTCTGTAAAGAACTCTTGAGTTTTTAGGATGTAACAGTGTCAAGGCCGGTTTACTTTTCCTCACATGAATGATGGAGTATGCGATCCAGCACAGCAGCCGCTATTACTTGATCCTGAAATATCTCTCCCCATTCCCCATATGACTTGTTTGATGTCAGGATCGTTGAACTCTTTTCGTAACGTCTGGAGATTAGCTGAAATAGGCAGTGAGCTCCTTCGTCATCAAATGGGAGATAGCCTATTTCATCAATTATCAGAACTTTATATTTCGTCAAATCCCTGATCTTCTTTTCAAGAATTCCTTCTCTATTTGCTATTTTCAACCTCTCAATAAGGTTTCCTGTATTCGTAAAGTAAACCGAAATTCCTGCTTTTACTGCTTCAATCCCAAGAGCAATTGCAAGATGAGACTTTCCAACGCCAGGAGGACCAAGCAAAACAACGTTTTCTGCATTATGAACAAATCTCAAGGTTGCAAGGTCTTCTATGACTTTTTTATCAATAGATAACTGAAACTCAAAATCGAATTCGTCAAGCGTCTTTTTCACAGGAAAACCTGCACTTTTCATCCTTCTCTCAATTGCAGCAGCTTCCTTGTGTTTCATTTCCCGTTCAAACAGATAATCAAGGACTTCCATTGTTGTCTTGCTGTCCCTTGCAGCAATTTCAAGGCAGTTATCAAGGAGCTCTTCGATTGTATTCAGTTTCAGGTACTGCAGGTTGTTGTGAATCCTTTCGTAGCTGAAGTTGTTCATTAAAAACCACCTTCACTGAATGTTTCATAGACATCAAGAGACCTTTTTTCAACTTCTGGACCTGAGAATTTCAACGGAATCTGTGAAGCTTTCTTGCATTTTGAATTCTCTTTAAGAATCTCGCTCAG
>JAQVZQ010000034.1 GCA_028708095.1 Dysgonamonadaceae bacterium | reverse complement strand
TGTTCATTCCCATGCCTCCCAAAATACTATTCAGCAAATAAAGTGCAATTCTATCGGGTTGATACATATTAATTGTTTTGCGTCCCAAAACAAAGTGTGTTTGGTGTGTATCCTTTTTAACCGTAATGTTATTTGGAGTTGTAATGGAGGGAGCTATTCGCTTTTTTGGTTGAGGTGTTGATAGAGCAGCGTTGTGTACCGAAAAATATTTATGAGCCAACTTAATTACCTTGTCAAATGGAGTTTTTCCCATAGAAAAGAATACCATTCTATCTGGTTTAAATTGACGATTTACATACTCTTTCATCGCTTTTGATGTAATGTTCATCAACGATTTTGGTGTGCCTAAAATAGGATTTCCCAATTCATGTTTATCAAAGAGTACTTGCTCGAATTCGTCATAAATCAATGCAGAAGGTGTGTCAAGATAGGAGTTTATTTCATCCAAAATAACTATTCGTTCCCGCTCAATTTGTTTGTCTGAGAATTGAGAGTTGAATATCATATCGTCCAGCAGCTCTATAGATCGTTGAAGGTATTCTTCAAAAAAGATGGAGTAGACCACTGTCTCCTCTTTACTTGTAAATGCATTGAGTTCACCTCCCACGCTTTCCATGCGGTCTAATATGTGATGTGGACGACGTTTATGTGTGCCCTTGAAAAGCATGTGCTCGGTGAAATGTGCTATCCCCGATTCATTGTCAAACTCATCACGGCTACCCGAGTTTATCATTATTCCACAATATGAAATGGGCGAGTTGTTGGGTATATGTATAATGCGCATACCATTTGGCAGCGTATCTGTTAGGTGTTCCATTTAAATAATAATCTTGTAATGGAATGTTAGAATAATACCATTACTTTAGTGCACGAAGGTAGCTTTTTCTTTCTTCATCCGATAACTTTTCTATAGAATATCGAAGCATTACTCGTGGCATTTGAGGCGCAAATTTGTTGAGAAAGTTTATCAGTGTTGCTTTATCTCTTTTTCCTGCTTCTCGCAACATCCATCCACAAGCTTTATGTATGAGGTGGTGTGGATGAGTTAAGAAAAACTCTGAGAGAGTAAGTATATCTTCAAAATCGTTGTTGCGTATAAAAGCAATTGTAGAAACAATTGCTATTCTTTGATCCCACAGCCAGTCGCTTTTTGCAAGTTCATAAAGTAATGTCCTATCTTTGTCAATAAGCCACGATCCAACAATTTTGTGACACGACACATCCACTAAATCCCAATTGTTTATTTTTTGTGTGTTGCTTAAATAAAAATTAAAAATAATTTCACGTTCTGCTATATTTGCTTTTTCAAACTGGTTGACAAGTATAATGAGTGCTGCAAAACGGCATTCGTGAAACTTACTGTGAAGTAATTTGTAGACTTCTTCTAAAGGCAGCTTTTTATATAGTGCAACTATTTCTCTAATCTGTGGAACCGATACACCCAAGAAAACGTCACCATGTGCATATTGTCCTTCTTTGGTTTGGAAAAAAGAAGAGAGAATTTGCGCTTTATCTTTATTGCTTGAAGCAACAATCTGCTGTTTGATTGTTTTTGCTTTCATTGTTTGTTTATACTACTATTGAAACAGGATAAGTATCAAAATAAAATCCCAAAATGTTTTGAATCATTTCCAGCCCCATTTCGTCTCGTGCTTCCAGTGTTTTAGTTGCGGCATGAGGAGTAAGTACCACATTATCCAACTCCAGTAACAACGGATTTACTTTGGGTTCATTTTCAAATACATCCAAACCAGCTGCCCATATTTGCTTTTCTTTCAAAGCATGAGCCAAAGCCTCTTCGTCTACCATATTGCCACGAGCTGTATTAATGAAAACGGCTGTTGGTTTCATCATCTTTATTTCTTTTTCGCCAATCATATGTATGGTGTCTTTTGACGACGGAGCATTGAGGGAAATGTAGTCTGATTCAGTTAATAATGTCTCCAGTGAAACATAGCGTGCATTATATTTTTCTTCTATCGCTTTGTCCAACTTGTTTCTATTGTGATACATAATGGTCATTCCTGAAGCTACTGCTCTGCGTGCAAGTGCTTGGCCAATACGGCCCATACCGATTATTCCTAAGGATTTTCCAAATACAGGCAAACCTGGCTCATCATATAACCCCCAACTTAGCCCTTGGGGAACCCTGATTTTTCTATCGTAATATCCAATTCTTCTTCCTGCAGCTAAAAGTAATGCAAAAGCAAATTCAGCTGTAGGTTCTAATACCGAATTGGGGATATTGGTAACAGTAATGCCTCTCTGTTTCGCATATTCCACATCTATGTTGTTGTATCCGACTCCAAAATTTGAAATTAACTTCAATTTTGTTCCCCTGTCCATTATCTCTTTATCTGTGTAAAAACTAAAATTGGGCACCAACACATCGAAATCAGAAATCATATCCAATACTTCGTTACGTCTAAATCCTCTCTTCTCTGGGACAACATAATACATTTTCCTATCCAACTCTTTTGCAATTTCAGTGTTGAGCTTATATGTAATTAGAGCTTTTTTCATTGTAGTTGTTTTTTTGAAATATCTGTTTGATTATTTTGTTGTGAATAACAAACTTATTTAACGAGTGACAAAGATAATAGTTTTTGATGAAAAGGATGAAGGGCAAGGTTTTCAAAGTTTTAGAAATTAAGGAGCTGACTAATGAGCAAGATTAATGGAAAAGCTAGTTTTGACTATGCATTGAAAGAAATGAAGAAATGAAGAAAAGAAGAAAAGTTTTCATAATGTGTAAAAGACATCTTTTTTTATCAATTGATGTGAAACTGAGAGTATTACAGGAGCTTGTTTTTTTAGCTTGTCACGAGCTATTCAGATTGTGATAAGAAAGCAATTTACAGATACAAAAAAAGTGAGTTGAAAATCAACTCACCATTTTTTGCTCTTCAGGCTGGACTCGAACCAGCGACCCTCTGATTAACAGTCAGATGCTCTAACCGACTGAGCTACTGAAGAATTTAATACTTAATAAAATCTTTAAACTTCTTTGCTCTTCAGGCTGGACTTGAACCAGCGACCCCCTGATTAACAGTCAGGTGCTCTAACCAACTGAGCTACTGAAGAATTTTCTTTTCCTAAAAAGCGATGCAAAAGTAGCACAAACTTTTGAATTATCCAATAGGTTTAATAGAAAAATGTGAAAATATCAATTATAGTTTGTAATTTGTATTACGAGCTCGAAATGTTTAAAAGTAAATGCAGAACATTTGTCTAAATGTATAATATTCAATATTAGTATTAACTTCTTGTTAATTTGGTTTATAAACTAATTCTAGTTGTTTCTATTTTTAAACTTTCATATTAAATCTGGTCGATTAATTTATTCAAATATTACTTTCTACTTTTTTTCAAAAACTTACTTCAGATTCTTGTATATAGAACTTTTTATTATCTTTGAATCGCAATTAAAAACAAAAAACAATATAACTTGATATGGTATTTAAATTCTCAATTATATCTGATGAAGTTGCAAGCTTTAGAAGAGAAATAAAAATAGACGCTGATGCAACCTTTTTAGATCTTCACACAATCATAATGGACTGCAACGGATATGATAAAACAGAAATGACTTCCTTCTTTATGTCTGACGAAAGATGGAATAAAAAACAGGAGATAAGCCTTGTGGAATTGGAAACGGATTCTGATGTAGATTCATTTATTATGGAAGAGGAAGTTTTATCAGATTGGCTGGAAGAGGAAGGTCAACGATTAATATTTGTGTTTGATTACTATAATATGCGAGGGTATTTTATGGAACTTTCTGAAATTATTTTAGGTAAAAATCTATTTAACCCCATATGTAATTATAAAAGAGGTCTAGCACCTGCTCAATTTATAAAAGAAGAAGAGACACCAAAACCCAAAGCTGCTTCTGTTTCCATACTTGAGTCTGAAGAAGACTTTTATGGAGATGAAGATTATGATCCCGAAGAATTAGACAAAGAGGGGTTTGATGAACTGGAAGGTCCAGACGATTTAGACATCGAATTAGATGTTGATTTAGATACAGACTTGTTATAAATGAAAAAACTACTCGTTATCCTAGGTCCTACGGGCGTTGGTAAGACGAAATTAAGTATAGAACTCGCCACACAACTAAACTGCCCTATCATTTCTGCCGATTCTCGACAAGTTTATAAAGGAATGACCATAGGTACAGATGCTCCCAATACAGAACAACTACAAAAAGTTAAACATCATTTTGTTGGAGAATTGTCGGTTGAAGACTATTTCAGTGCTAGTCAATATGAGGATGAAGTAATTGCACTTCTTGAGAAACTATATGTAAAACACAATATTGTAGTGATGTCTGGCGGTTCAATGTTATATATTGATGCTGTATGTAATGGTATTGATTATGTGCCCGACATTGATAAATCACTACGTAAAAATTTGATGGAGTTATATGAATTAGAAGGAATAGATCCTATACGGATGCAATTAAAATTGCGTGATCCTATGTTTTACAATCAAGTTGATTTAAAAAACCACAAACGTATTATTCATGCACTGGAAGTATGTATAATGACTGGGCAACCCTATTCTTCATACCGAACAAACACTGTAAAGGAGCGTCCATTTGAAATTATTAAGATAGGATTGACACGGCCACGTGAAGAATTATATCAGAGAATTAATGAACGCGTTGATCAAATGATAGAAAGAGGATTGGTGGAGGAAGCAAAAAAGTTTCATTCTCTCAAACACCTCAATTCACTGAATACTGTTGGATATAAAGAGTTGTTCAAATATTTTGATGGCGAATGGACTTTGGAATTCGCAATTGATAAAATAAAACAACATTCGCGCAATTATGCACGTAAGCAGCTGAGCTGGTTTAATAGAAGTGATGATATTCATTGGTTTGATTTGTCGGACGAAAGTGTGAATGTGAAAGAGAAGATACTGGAGGAGCTGAATAATAAATAATCTTATTTAAATCAGGATTTATTTACTTTCTTTATTAAGTAGTTTGTTGCCATTATTTATAATGAACAGATTGTCTTTTTGTGTGTTATTATGATACATATAAAGAAGTAAATAATTAGATATGAAAACCCCTTATCTTCCTATAGATCCTGATTTTTTTGATTATTTTGAAGAGGAAAAACAGAATAATTCAACTAAAGTTGTATACTTTGGTGAAGGAGCTAATTTGGAAGAAGTCAATGGTAAGATAGAACATATTGTTAAGAAAAACGGTGCTGAATATTTCTTGCAATTTAAAACCGGAGAAGTGGTTCGTGCAGATCGAATAATAGTTTATAACGGAAAACCAGGACCTGCGTTTGATGAATACGATGCTTATGCACTTGAATGTTTAAGCTGTCGTGCAGGTTACGATGTATAATAAAACAATTGTCTTAAGAGTTAACTCATGCATTTTATTAGTATGAGTTTTTTTAGTATAACTCATTCACTTCAGTACAACACAAAGCAAATATTGATTCCAAAAGTTGAGAAAAGTATAGCAAGAAATTGTTTTATTCGTTTTTTCTATAAAGTGTTTATTATTTATCTTTGCTAATTAAATTAACAGTTACACATTTCATGGCACTTAGACAACATCAACAGCTAAAGCAAACACAACGTTTATCTCCACTTCAAATGCAAGTGATTAAGCTTATAGAGCTTAACTCTATTGAGCTAGAAGAGAAGATTAAACAAGAGTTGGAAGAAAATCCGGCACTTGATGAAGGTATTGAAAGGAATGATATGGAAGATGATGTTAAAAACGAAGATGATTATGCAGAGTTGCTTTCTGAGGAAGAAATAGTTAAAGGTGATTATACTTCAGATGAAGATATGCCCGATTTTCGTTTAAGTACAGGACAATCATCAAACTTTGAACAACCTAAAACAGACTTTGCTTTTTCTGGAGATCATTCATTACACCAATCGCTTATAGATCAAATTAACTTACGAAAAATTAGTGAGCAAGAGAAGAAAATTGCACAATACATTATTGGCAACTTAGATGAAAATGGATACCTTGAGAGCACACTGCAGTCTATTTCCGATGATTTGATTTTTAAAGAAAATATAGACACTTCACCGACAAGAATTGAGCAGATATTAAAAAAAATTCAAAATTTAGAGCCTGCTGGAGTAGGAGCCCGTAATCTACAAGAATGTCTTTTATTGCAACTCCGTAGAAAGGAACAAACTGAAGTTATCAAAAATGCCACTCAAATATTAGAGGAGCAATTTGATGAGTTTACAAAAAAACATTACGATAAAATTAAACGTCAGCTGAGTTTCACTTATGATGATTTGAAAAATGCCGTTGATGAAATAATTTCTCTTAACCCTAAGCCTGGTAATACCTGGGGGGATACAATGGAAATGGCTATGGCCAACATTACACCTGATTTTATTGTGGAATTAGACGGTCAAGAAGTTACAATGTGGCTTAATAATCGAAATATTCCTCCTTTGCATATAAATAAAGGTTTCTCTGATATGCTTAAAGGATATGCTGAAAACAAAAAAAGCATGTCGAATGATAATAAGCAGGCATTGCTTTTTATGAAGCAAAAAGTTGATTCAGCTAGGTGGTTTGTTGATGCCATAAAGCAACGACAAAACACCCTAAAATTAACTATGGAGACAATTATTTCATTACAATATGACTTTTTTATAACAGGGGATGAAGCTATGCTAAAGCCAATGATACTGAAAGATGTTGCAGAAAAAACAGGTTTTGATATTTCAACAATCTCACGTGTAAGTAATAGTAAATATGTTCAAACACATGCCGGAGTTTTCCCATTAAAGTTCTTTTTCTCAGAAGCAATGCAAACTGATGATGGGGAAGATATATCATCGAGGGAAGTGAAAATAATATTAAAACAAAAAATTGAAAATGAAAACCCTTCTAAACCTTTGACTGATGAAGAGGCAACCAAAATGCTTAATGATAAGGGATATGTCATTGCCCGTCGCACCGTTGCTAAATATAGAGAACAATTAGGTATTCCAGTAGCTCGATTAAGAAAAAAGTTATAACTTTGGGGTTGAAAAAAAATAGATGAAACAAACAGCACTTTTTATATCTAGTGTTTTCCAACCGCTTTTGATGCCTATATACAGTGTGTCATTATTATTTATATACACTCATTTTAAATATACATATGCACATCTTTTCTTAAGCTTTGTTATACCCACTATATTATTTACTTTTTTGGTTCCAGGTGTTTTAATTTACATCATGCAACGTCTTAATATTATATCCGATTTGTCGCTTCTTAAACGAAAAGATAGGTTCGCACCTTATGCGGTAACAATGTTATCTTATTCATTTCTTATCTATTATTTTCATAACCTAGGTTTACCTAATTGGTTCTTGATGATGATAGGGGCATCTATTATTGTGATGATTTTAGCCATAATTATTACGCTGTGGTGGAAAATTAGTGCACATATGTTTGGCATTTCAAGTCTTATTGGTGGTGTTATGTCTGTATGTTATTTTGTTGATAAAACCAATCCTTATATACTTTTTATGCTTCTGTTTGTTGTAGCAGGTATGGTTGGAGTTTCGAGGCTTATACTCAGAAGACACACACCCAATCAAGTTTATGCTGGCTTTCTATTAGGTTTTGTTGTCTCTTTTGTGAGTGTGTGGATAGCTACATGAGAAACAATGAAGGGATTAAAGAAAAAATCATTATATTTACAATTCCGTTAATTTATTAATTTTTAAATATCAAGACTATGAAATTTCCTGAAGATTTAAAGTATTCAAAAGACCATGAATGGGTTCGTGTTGAAGGAGACAAGACCGTTATAGGTATTACTGATTTTGCGCAAAGCGAATTAGGTGAGATTGTATATGTTGATGTAACAAGTGAAGGTGAAACCATTAATAAAGAGGATGTTTTTGGTAGCATTGAAGCAGTGAAAACAGTTTCAGACCTTATAATGCCAGTTACAGGTGAGGTTTTGGAAGTAAATCCGGAATTGGAAGATGCACCAGAACTTGTAAACAGCGATCCATATGGTGAGGGATGGATTATTAAAATAACCATGACTGACCAAAATGATTTAAATGATTTGCTTGATGCAGATGCTTATAAAGAATTTATAGGGAAATAAAAACCCTTAGAATGTAAAGTGAAGGAATGTCTAAAAGTAATTGCAGCAAACGATTCATCTTTTAGACATTCTTTTTTTATTATATTCAACATTTTCTACAGCCATATCATTGGTGAGTTTACGGAATATGATTATTTTTGAAGTCAATTATTTAAGCTAATCAACTTACAGATTATAAATTATGAAACCATTAGTAAGTATCATTATGGGTAGCACGTCCGATTATCCAGTGATGGAGAAAGCAGCTAAATTTCTGGACGAGATGGATATACCATTCGAAATTAATGCTTTGTCAGCGCATCGCACACCCGAAGCAGTAGAAAGTTTTGCAAAAAACGCAAATGGCAACAATATAAAAGTTATTATTGCAGCTGCAGGTATGGCTGCTCATCTTCCTGGTGTAATTGCCTCCATGACCTCCATTCCCGTTATTGGAGTTCCTATCAAAGCAACGTTAGATGGAATGGATGCTCTTTTGGCTATAGTTCAAATGCCGCCTGGAATACCTGTTGCCACTGTTGGTATCAATGGGGCGCTTAATGCAGCAATATTAGCACTTCAGATATTGGCTACCGATAATCTTGAATATCAAACAAAATTAACTCATTATAAAGAAGGCTTGAAAGAAAAAATAACGCAAGCCAATAGAGATTTATCTGAGATTAAATTTAAAAACAAAACTAATTGATCACAACTACATATTAAGATGAATCTTGAAGATATTAAATTGATTATCGAACAGGAAGCAGAAGCAATTCGTAATATTCCTGTAAACGATAAGTACAGCAAAGCTGTAGATATTATTATAGAGCAAGTGCACAACCAAAATGGGAAGCTTGTTATAAGTGGCATGGGTAAAGCAGGTCAAATAGGTCAAAATATGGCTACTACTTTTTGCTCAACTGGAACACCAGCAATATTTCTTCATCCAAGCGAAGCTCAACATGGCGATTTGGGCATTTTACAACGTAATGATGTGTTACTTCTCATTACTAATTCTGGTAAAACCCGGGAAATAATTGAGTTGTTGGATTTAGCACTCAACATATATTCGAATATTCCAGTTATAGTAATTACAGGCAATACTGATAGTTTTCTTGCCAATGAAGCAAATGTTTGCCTATTTACAGGCCATCCTGAAGAGGTTTGTCCGTTGAAGCTTACACCAACTACCTCTATAACTGTGATGACTGTTATAGGAGATTTATTGGTAATTAAGACAATGAAGCGTATTAATTTCGATGAGAAAGAGTATGCTAAAAGGCATCATGGTGGTTATTTGGGAGATGTGTCGAGATTAAGAAGTAAATGATAATCTGAATTTGAATATTAAATAAATGATTCTTTGATGTTCATTTTAAGATGAAAAGGTGTTTTTGAACTTCATAGAAAAAACTGGAAGTACAAAAACACCTTTTTGTATTAAATGTTTAGGATATTCTTAACTTAAGTATAGTTTTAATGGAGCTTATCTGAATTCTCAAGTAAATAAGTTTCAGCTTCTACACTCCACAATCCTTTATTATTATCACAAATTTCAGCAAGTTTTTTGAAAACTTCTTTTGTTTCTCCCAACTTTGCAAATTCAGTGATAGGGGTTAATGGCATTGTAATATGATTGTATATTAACTTCTTTCCGCCAGGTATTTTGGGCAAATTATTTGTTGCATTTGCAACAGCATTCAATCCACCAATATGAGTAATTAATCCAGCTGGGTCAAGGCCTTTCGACATCATTTCTAAAGCTTGTAGCATATCTTCATTGTTTCCACCACTTGTTCCTACAATATGTGTATAAGCATAGTGAACATTATAAAAGTTAAGTTCAGCTTTGAAGTTAGGATCATTAGGGCCTGCAAAAAAATTGAGACATCCATCAAAACCCAGAATTGAATCTCCTTGCTCTACTACCTGTCTAACAGGAGCAAAAACAAAAACATCGTCATATCCTTTTCCATTGGTTATATCTCTTAATTCTTTATTGGCATCTTTCATTGTAGATGTATTGATATAACGCAAGTCGATACCACGAGAGGCAGCAAATTCAACAGTATATAATGATGCAGCCCTGTCAAGACGAGTCTGATCAATATCTGTTACTACTAAAAGTGATGGGCGACGATCTTCACGATGCAGTACATAATTAATGGCTGCTAATCCCATTGGGCCTACACCCGCAAGAATTGCCATATTTCCACCATCTATAATTCCCATTTTGAAAACGTAACTTCCAGGAGTTCTATGATAATTAGCATGCATTGTACCAATAACACATGAAAGTGGTTCAGCCAAAGATGCAGGATAATAACCTTTTCCGTGAAACGGAAGTAAGCAATCTTGCTCCATTACCTCGTTTGGAATAATTACATAAGTTGCATTTCCTCCAATATAAGGATAACTATAACCAGGAGCACTTAAAATACCAACAGGACCATCTTTGTAATTTAAAGCGGGTTGTATTGAAAATTTCTCTCCAGCTTTAAATTTATGTTGCCATTTAGCTCCAATTTCAATCAATTCACCAGCAAACTCATGACCAACAATAATTGGATTTTCAGAAACATCGTCTGGAATTCGTTTGTGATCTGTGCCTTGAGAAGAAGCTTTGTAAGATGACATACACAATGAGTCTGAAACTACTTTTGCTAGAATCTCATTATCTTTTATGGGAGGAAGATTAAACTCCTCTAAACGTAAATCTTTTTTTCCGTAAAGTCTAACTGCTCTTGTTTTCATATGTATCCCCTTCAAGCTTTTTATATCGAACTTATATTCTATTTTTGTCGAATAATATAAAGGAATAATTCATTCATACACGTAAATGCTTGCAGCGGGGTAGCTGCTGTTTAAAAAATTAATAATTTAATATCCATTCATTCATTGGCGCAAATGCCAAAGAATGATTTTTTTATGTCTTTAATATCTTTGATCTGATCGCTTTTCACTTGTTGTATTAAGGCATTTTTATCAAAGTAGTTGGTAGCAACCACTTTGATATTATCTGCAATTATTTAAACTCCTTCTTTTGAACGGCGTACCATCTCAGCGTTCGAAAAGTTTTGATTAGGCATATAATCTTTCAGCGGTTGAATGCGCTCGTGAATCATGTCGATGAAC
Source organism: Dysgonamonadaceae bacterium (assembly GCA_028708095.1). GTDB lineage: Bacteria > Bacteroidota > Bacteroidia > Bacteroidales > Dysgonomonadaceae > UBA2632. The sequence continues at coordinate 7,978 of JAQVZQ010000034.1, read as the reverse complement.
CAGCTTGGTTGTGGGAAGAACCAATTTTCTAACTCATAGGCAGGTGTAATCCAATTGCGAGAACCAAGCACTGAAACTGGAGCATCAAGGTAATCGAAACAGAGAGAGCTAATATTTGAGGCCATATCATTTAAAAACGACCCACGTGTAGTAGCATCACTTGCAACGATAAGCTTTCCTGTTTTTTTAACCGATTCAACCACTTTGTCATAATTGAATGGAACGAGAGAACGTGCATCAATTACCTCAGCACTCATGCCGTACTTTTCTTCTAATTCTTTAGCTGCTTCTAAAGCAGGATAAAGTGTATGACCTATTGTTAAGAAAGTGATGTCTTTTCCTTCTTTCTTTATATCAGGCTCTCCAAGAGGTATTTCGTAGTATTCTTTTGGAACGCCACCTTTATGAAATTGTTCACCTATGTCATAAATACGTTGACTTTCAAAGAAAATTACGGGATCCGTTCCCTGAAGTGCTGAATTCATTAAACCTTTAGCATCGTATGGTGTAACTGGGAAACAAACTTTTATTCCTGGAATATGTGCAACCAGAGATGTCCAATCTTGAGAATGCTGTGCTCCATATTTTGAACCAACAGAAACTCTTAGTACAACTGGCATTTTAAGTACGTTGCCACTCATTGCTTGCCATTTTGGCAATTGATTGAAAACCTCATCACCGCAGCGACCAAGGAAATCGCAATACATTATTTCAGGTATTACTCGACCTCCACACATTGCATAACCAATAGCAGTTCCAACAATGGCAGCTTCAGAAATAGGTGAATTAAATAAACGATGATAAGGTAATGCTTCGGTCAGGCCACCGTAAACAGCAAAGGCACCACCCCAGTCGCGATTTTCCTCTCCATATGCAACCAATGAAGCATCTTTGTAAAATCGATCAATAATTGATTCAAAAATAGCATCACGTAGTTGAAATTGTTTCATCTTACTAAATGGTTTACCATCTTTGTCAAAAGCAAAACGTTCTTTTGTAGCAATTCGTTTCACACGCGGATTTTCTTCCATTGACATCAAAACTTCTGGTTTGTCATCTGAAAAAGAATCAACAGAACCATTGGAAAACATCATATCGCCAATAACATCACGTTGTTTCATTAGCGGTGATATTTCATCATCAATGGACTTTAAAAACATATCATAAATAAGTTCTTTTATATCTTTCCAAACTGCATCTAAATCTTTTTGAACTGCAACATCTGCATCAATCAATTGATTGCCAAAAGTTGCAATACAGTCTTGCCTTTCCCATGCTTCTACTTCCTCTTTAGTTCTGTATGATGAAGCATCAGAGGGCGAGTGACCACTATATCTATAAGTAAGAACATCTAATAATACGGGGCCTCTTTTCTCTTCAATAATTTTTCGTTTTCGTTTGTATGCATCAATTACTGCTAGTGGGTTATATCCATCTACTCTTTCTGCATGCATCTGATCAGGATTAACTCCTGCTCCAATTCGGGCAGCTATATCATATCCCATAGTTTCTCCACTGGTTTGACCACCCATTCCATATTGGTTATTAACTATGTTAATGATAACTGGCAAACCACCATTCATATCACCTTCCCAAAGTTCTCTGAATTGATCCATTGCAGCAAAGGTTATTCCTTCCCACACAGGACCGCAACCCATAGCTGCATCACCAATATTAGCAACCACCATCCCTGGTTTGCGATTTACTTTTTTATATAAAGCAGCACCTACAGCAATGTCTCCCGATCCGCCTACAATGGCATTGTTAGGATAAACTCCAAATGGTGTGAAGAATGCATGCATTGAACCACCCAAACCTTTATTAAAACCTGTTTCGCGCGCAAATATTTCAGCCAAAGTTCCGTACACTAAAAAACGACGTGCCAGTTCTTTTGTGGTTCCTTCAAAATCTTTTTGAACAATCTTTAAAACTGCACCATCAAAAAAAGAAGTCATTATAACCATCAACTTTTCATCATCTAATTTATGAATGGCCGACATACCTTTTGCAAGTATTTCACCATGCGAGCGATGACTACCGAATATGAAGTCATCAACAGTGAGTGACCAAGCCATACCTACAGCCGAAGACTCCTGTCCAATGGATAGATGTGCGGGACCAGGATGATTATATGAAGTACCATTGTACTCACCTTGGGTTTTTATCAAGTTAAGCATAGTCTCAAACTCACGAATGAGCACCATGTCATGATAAATTGTCATTAATTCTTCTTTTGTGAAATTCTTCTTTTCTTCTTTAACCGTTTTTTGATATTGATTAACGGGTATGGGTTGAAATTCAATGAAACTTGGTGTTCTAACTATTGCAGGATCTATGTACTGTTTTTTTGACATTTTGTTATTAATTTATTGTTTACATCTGAGGTCTATATTGATAATATTAAAGACTCATTCGTAAAGTTTTTTTTATTTTAGCTGTTTATTTTAATGTGAGTGATTTTGTAGACTAATACCACGAATAAATTCCAAGTATTATCTTTATATTAAATCAATTTCTAAATTTTCAATCTCTGTCGCAATTTGTTTTAAAAAGCGTGTTGCCTCACCACCATCTAATGAACGGTGATCATATGTAAGACTTAGACCAATATACGGAACAAAACCATAAACGCCGTCACCTAAATCTTTAGGACGTGGTGTGATAGTATTAACACCGAGTATTGCGGATTGAGGTAAATTGATTATAGGAGTAAACATCTCTAATCCGTAATTTCCTAAATTTGATACTGTAAATGTACCAGCTTCCGCAGCCAAAATATCAGGATTGATACTGCCCTTACGACATGCATTGGCTACTTCTTTCAATTGGTTGGAAAGGCCTGTTATAGATAAATCGTCTGCATTGCGAACTACAGGAACCATTAGGCCACGATCAGTATCCACAGCTAAGGCTAAATGCACTTTGTTGAAATAGCGTATATAGTCACCTATGAAATGTGTATTTACGTTCGGAAAAACTTTTAGCGTTTTAACCACTGCATAACACACCAAATCATTCAAAGTGATATTTGTTGAAATAGTTCCAGCATCCATTGCTGCTTTTACCTTTTTGCGAATAGCTAATATACGACGAGCATCTGCTCCTAAGTGATGTGTTAGTTGGGCAGAGTTTTGAAGCGAAGCATGCATTGATCTGCCTATAAGTTTACGCATATTCGAAACTTTCTTCTCTTCATAGTCCAAACCATAAAGCTTATTAACGGGTGGTGTTAAATCTGAAGCACGGATTTTACCTGCTAAACCTGAGCCACCTCCTTGAGGTTGTAGTTTTTCTTCAGTTGCAATTTTTTTGGCTAAAGGAGTCATTTTTGATCTATTCGCAAGGGCTTCTTGTATATCTTTTTCTATAATTCTACCTTGTGGTCCTGATCCAGACAATTGACTTGTATCTACAGACTCTTTTATTGCAAGTTTTTTTGCACGTGGAGAAATAAATGTTGATTTAGTTTTTGTGGTATCGCTAAAATCTGAAGATGGAGAAGTTTTGTTTACATCAACAGTTAAAGCTGAAGTCTCAGGCTTTATAGTTTCTTTTGCTGATTCTTCAACTTTAGGTGTTTCATCACCATCCATTAATTCAGAGTAGTCTTCCCCGTCATTACCAATTATCATCATTTTGTTTAATACTGGAACCTCATCACCCTCATTATAAAAAACTTCAAGAACAACTCCGTCAGCTGAAGATTCTTCTTCAAAAACAGCTTTGTCCGTTTCGTATGAAAAAAGGATATCTCCTTTTTTAATAGTGTCTCCCACTTTTTTTATATCGATGATTATACAACTTTCAACTGATTGCCCTTGTTTGGGCATAATTACTACAAATGCCATAGAAGAATGATTTTTGGTATGAATGATATAATTACAATTACAAATAATATTTTATTAGTATTGCTACAAAGGTAATTCTAATCATTAAACTAACCAAGAGCAATTTTAAAAACAACAAACTTATTTTAGATACAAGTTGTTAAAAATCTCTTCAGCCTTCTTTCTTTATTTTACTAACTATCAATGTTTTTTTATTAGATGATTGTTTTGTTATTTGTTTATAGTTCTTCTTGTTTAAATAATCATATAAATATTGAGATGTTTATTTAAAATATATTATCTTTGATTTTGTAATAAATGTGTTCAGTTATAATTAACTCCTCCAATCAAGGAATGTTGGATATCTTTTATACGCTAATTATTACAATTGGTTTAATTATGTATTATCAAAATTCATATATTTAATTTCTATATAGAAATTATAAAATACTATAGTCCAATGAAAACAAATCGAAGAGATTTTATTAAAACAGCTACACTTGCTGGAACTGGAATAATAACAGGAACAACGACATCATGTGTCGGTGAAAAGACTAATAAACCCCAATTAAAAATACCGCATGAAATATCTGCGAAAAAACACAAGCAGAGTTTTAATATGAGCGGCTATGCTGCACCAAAACTAGATGTTGTTCGTATTGGTTACATTGGAATCGGAGGAAGAGGACTAGGTTCAGTTAAAAGAATGCGGTTGATAGATGGGGTTGAGATAAGGGCATTGTGTGACATCCTAGAAGATCGGGTGCAATTGGGTCAAAATGCATTGATTGAAATGGGGATGCCTGCTGCAAAAACATATTCTGGCAGTGAAGAGATATGGAAAGAAATGTGCCAGGATCCTGAGCTGGATTTGATATATATTGCTACTCCAAGACACTATCATCCTGAAATGTGTGTTTTTTCAATGGAGAATGACAAACACGCAGTTACTGAGATACCAGCTATATTAAATATTGAGGATGCTTGGAGACTTGTGGAAACATCTGAAAAAACGAAAAAGCATTGTTCAATGCTTGAAAACTGTACTTACGATTTTTGGGAATTAATGGCTCTAAATATGTCCAGACAAGGTTTCTTCGGTGAAGTTATACATGTGGATGCAGGATATATACATGACCAGAGAGAATTAAATGTCAATAAAGCTAAGGGTTGGCGTATAGAGGAGTTTATTAACCGTAATGGTAATGTTTACCCAACTCATGGATTGGGGCCAGCATGCCAGTTGCTAAATATTAATAGAGGTGATAGACTTGATTATCTTGTTTCAACATCATCGAACGATTTTACTATGGGACCAAAAATAGCAGAACTTGCTAAAAACGATGATTATTACAAGAAATATGTTGACAAGTGGCACTTGGGCAATATGAATACATCAACTATTCGAACTAAAAAGGGAAAGACAATCATGTTGCAATATAATGTGAGTAACCCCAGACCTTATGATCGTATTCAGCAAGTAGTCGGAACAAATGCAATATCTAAGAAATATCCTTTTCCTTCAAGAATTGCTCTAGGAGATGAATGGCTTAATGAAGAGGAAACGGCAGCTATTGTTGAAAGATACACTCCTAAATTAATAACGCTTGTTGGCGAAATGGCTAAAAAAGTTGGCGGACATGGAGGAATGGATTTTTTAATGGAATGGCGCCTGATTGATTGTTTAAGAAATGGGCTTCCATTAGATATGGATGTTTACGATGCGGCAGCTTGGAGTGCAGTTGTGCCATTAAGTGAGTGGTCGGTTGCCAACTTTTCTAGTCCAGTGAGCTTCCCTGATTTCACAAGTGGTTCGTATAAAACCAATGCACCAGTGGATATTGAGATGTTGAATGGCGGTGGTAATACCAAAATAAAAAATATCAGATGAGTATCTGCTTTTTTTAACACAAAATTAGAAAGTTAACAATCCGAGGGTGTTATAGATGTTTTGTTGTTTCTAATTAATAATAAAAAAGAAAAACGGATATATTTATTTATATTCAATCCATAATTCAAAATAATTAAGCATATCAATAAATGAAAATGTTAAACAAAAAACAATTAAAATGACGAATCGTAGAAGTTTTATTAAACAAATGGCAGCAGCGGGTATTGCCAGTAGTATGCCAGCAGCTCTTTTTTCACGACAAGCAAAAAGTCAAAATCAGAATCAAAACAAAGATATGATTTGGGCAAACTTATTGCATTTGAGCTATAATATGTGGGAAGATAATGTACCCCTTAAATACAGAGACGAAAACTATAATTGTAAAACATGTCAGGAAGCCAGAGAATGGGCGCATGGCTATAGATCATTTCTTACATTTGATGAATCCACTTGGGATGCTACATTGAAAGAAATGGCAGCCGTTGGCATGAATATGGTTGTTATTGATTTAGGAGATGCTGTGCAATATGAAAGCCACCCTGAAATTGCAGTTAGAAATGCCTGGACACCTGAAAAACTAAGGTTAGAACTAGCAAAAATGAGAAAGTTAGGCCTAGAACCTATTCCAAAACTAAATTTTAGTACTGGTCATAAAGCATGGCTGGGAGATTATTCACGAATGATTTCAACAAAGACATATTATACAGTTTGTCGCAACCTTATTGATGAAGTTATAGAGTTATTTGATTATCCTCGTTTTTTTCAATTGGGAATGGATGAAGAGACTCCTCAACATCAAAGATTACATGACTATGCGGTGATACGTCAGAATGATTTGTGGTGGGGCGATCTTTATTTCTTAATTGGCGAAGTAGAAAAAAAAGGTGTGCGTTCGTGGGTATGGTCAGATTATGCGTGGCATAACCCTGAACCATTTTTTAGAAAAATGCCTAAATCGGTGCTACAGAGTAATTGGTATTACGGATCAGTTTTTGACCAAAGCAAACTGAAAGAGCCAAACAAGACTTATGTTAAACTTTATGACGATTTAGAGAAGTATGGTTTTGATCAGATACCTACGGGCAGTAACCATAGTAATGATGTGAATATGGAAGCAACTGTAGACTACTGTAAAAAAGTGATAGATCCATCTAGATTGTTAGGCTTTATGACAGCACCGTGGCGTCCTACGTTAGCACCTTGTCTTGACACTCACAAAGAGGCGGTGCAACAAATAAGTAGAGCTATGAAGAAATTTTAGACTAAGAAATCAAGTTAAAAAATCTTTTTTAGAGTACAAATAAAACAATTTGATTTTAATGATTAAAGTTAAAATATATGATTGATGTTTGTTTTCGTTTTTTGAGGGTTGATTTGCGGTAAGCTCATGTGAATTATTTAAATTAATTTTTATATTTGCAACATTACTACTACAAAAACTAGGTAGACGTAAAATAAACAATTGATTAATTATCAAACAAATAAAAACAAATTATTAAAATTATTTATTATGAAAGAAAAATTAGCGATAAAAGGCGGTCCTAAAGCTGTAACCAATAAACTTAAAGGTTGGCCAAGTTTTGATGAAAAAGCAATAAAGGCAGTTGAAGAAGTTTTACGTTCGGGAAAAGTTAACTACTGGACAGGTAAAAAGGGAATGGAATTTGAAAAACGTTTTGCTGAATGGCAAGGTAGTAAGTATGCAATCTCTGTATCTACTGGAACATCTGCACTACATGTTGGTTTGGCTGCAATGGGCATTGGTCCTGGTGATGAGGTTATTGTGCCAAGTTATACTTTTATTGCAACAAGTTTTTCAGTTGTACAAGCAGGTGCTATTCCTCGTTTTGCAGATGTTAATATTGATGATCATTGTATTAGCGTAGAATCGGCAGAGAAGTTGGTAAATGAGAGAACAAAAGCAATAATGGTTGTACATCTATATGGCAACGTTTGTGATATGGACAAAATCAATGCCTTCGCAAAAAAGCACAACTTATATGTAATTGAAGATAATGCTCAAGCTTATGGCGGTTCGTATAAGGGTGTAAAAACTGGTGCTTTGGGAGATATTGCTGCTTGTAGTTTTTGTCAGAATAAAACATTTACAACTGGTGGTGAAGGTGGTATGGTAACTACCAATAATGAAGATTTTGCATGGTTTTCACGCAGTTTTAGAGACCATGGATATGATGTGAAGCAACGTTTAAGTTTATTAGAGTTAGAGCAAAGGCTTCCTTATATCCATAACATGGTTGGT
>JAQVZQ010000279.1 GCA_028708095.1 Dysgonamonadaceae bacterium | reverse complement strand
AGAAGGTGACTGGGTAACTGGGTGACTGAGTAACTGGGCGCTCACGCCTGAGTAAATTGAGTACTTAGTTACTTAGTTACTTGGTTACTTGGTTACTTGGTTACTTGGTTACTTGGTTACCTAGTTACTTAGTCACTTGGTTACTTAAATACTTAACAAGTCCATGTATCTGATTTGAAATCGTTTTGATTTTCTGATTATAAGTTTCTAATTCTTCTTCAGAAATATAATCAATATTATTAGATATAATTAATTGAGTTTCAAGTTCTGCAAGACTTCCTAGTGAAATAAATAAAAACTGGATAAACTCTTTCTTATACTTCCGTCCAGCACCTTCTGCAATGTTTGACGGAACAGAAACAGCAGAACGCCGAATTTGGTTCGTCAATCCAAATTGTTCAATTTTAGGGAATCCCTGAGTTGTTTTATAAACATCTGTTACTAAACCAATTGAGTTTTTCCAAGCATCTAAATCTTTATGTGTTTTCATTTTATCAATATTAATATTTAACAACTGGGTGTTAAGAAGGTGACTGGGTAACTGGGTGACTGAGTAACTGGGCGCTCACGCCTGAGTAAATTGAGTACTTGGTTACTTAGTCACTTAGTTACTTGGTTACTTGGTCACTTAGTTACTTGGTTACTTAGTTACTTAGTTACTTGGTCACTTGGTTACTCATTCACTTAGTCACTTGGTTACTTGGTCACTTAGTTACTCAGTTACTCAGTCACCCAGGCATTCGGTCACTTGCTTACTGGCGTTCTAATTACTTCCCAAACCATCTGAATTTCTTCATCGGTCAATTCAAAAAACATTGGCAACCTTACCAAACAATCTGAATATCTATCACATTCTGGCAGTTCTCGTCCATCATGTTTTGCTTGGTAAAACTCGCTTTTATGCAGCGAAAGATAATGAAATACTGCAAGAATATCATTATCTTTTAATTTATTTATTAATTCCGTACGTTGCTGCAAATTTTCACAAACCAGATAAAACATATGCGCATTATTACTTGCATAATCTGGAATAAAGGGCAGAGAAAAATCATTCTCAGTCGGTTGAGAAAATAATTTATAATATTTTTCCCAGATCGCCTTGCGTTTGGCTTGAATAAATTGTAAATTTTCTATTTGTGCCCAAAGAAAAGCAGCAGTTACTTCAGAAGGCAAAAAAGAGGAACCCGTATCTACCCAACCATATTTATTAACTTCTCCTCTAAAAAACTCCGCTCTATTAGTTCCTTTCTCCCAAATAATTTCTGCTCTCTTTGAAAACCTTTCATCATTTATACACAACATCCCGCCTTCCCCACTAATAATATTTTTTGTTTCATGAAACGAAAATGCAGATAAATGTCCAATAGAACCTAAAGCTCTTTTTACACCATCTGCTCCAGTATAAAAAGAATCAATTGCTTGAGCAGCATCCTCTACAACAAATAAATTGTATTTATCTGCAAGGCTCATAATTTTATCCATATCACAAGCAACACCAGCATAATGCACAGGGACAATGGCTTTTGTTTTGGACGTGATTAAAGTTTCTATGATATCTTCATCTATTCCTGGATGATCTTTTCGGCTGTCAGCAAAAACTATTTTAGCTCCTTGACGCACAAATGCCAAAGCGGTGGAAACAAAAGTATAAGATGGCACAATCACCTCGTCACCAGGTTCTACATTACAGAGAATAGCTGCCATTTCCAATGCATCGGTACAGGAAGTCGTTAGCAAGCACTTTTTAAACCCATAATTGGATTCAAAGTATTCTTGGCACTTTTTTGTGTATTTACCATTTCCAGAGATTTTGCCAGATTTTACAGCATCTTCTATATAAATCGTTTCTTTTCCTGTTAAATAGGGTTTGTTAAATGGTATCATAATTTTATGTTTTTTTGAATTTTCCAATAACCGTCTTTTCTACCACCAATTCTTTTTATTTTCAATTCTTTTTTAAGTTCTTCAATATCTCTTAATATTGTCCGTCTCGTCACATTGAGATTTTTTGCTATTGTATCACTAGTAATTTCTTGTTTTGTTTCTATTAAATTTAGAATAATTTCTTTCCTCTTTTCTTTTGTGACATCTTTTGTGACATCTTTTGTGACATCTTTTCCGACATCTTTTCCGACATCTTCTGTTTTATGTAAAACATCATCCAGAAAAACTGTACATTTAAAAATATCTTTTTCTTCTATAATAGGTTTTTGTTTTGAGTAATAACTAAAATACTCATAAATGTTTCTTATTCCAGACCCTAATTCATCAGCTCTTCCAATTTCTTTAAAAACTCTTGCAATCACTGGGTTTTTAGGGAATGGTGAAAAATTTCCTGGTTGTAATTGTAATTCCCCATGAGATTTGTTAGCATTTTCGGTATAAACCATATTTTTAGTAATTATAAGTTTTGCAGGAAAAGGATTTGTATATTCACGGTGCATAAGTGTATTTGCAATTATTTCGCGAAAGATTAAATTACGAACACTAATTCGGATATCGTCTTTTAGTACAAATTTTTCAGGAAAGTTGTTTTCTACAAAACGCATCAAACGATCGTAACTTTCGATTAAGTTTGTTCTAATATCATCACGATCATCGTATCTATCTAAATTTTGAACACGGCATATTGCATCTGTTTTATGAAAAGGCAAAACCGAAGCAATAACATCATCACGCCCAAAAAGCAATATAGATGCCAATGTTAATCCTTCTTTTCCTGTGGAATAATCGGTCTGAAATAGCTGAACGCTCCGAAGTAATTCCATATCCGTCATACTTTCCCATAAATGACCGGGTTGCCTATTTAAAGCCATTTGTCGTACACGTTGAATAATATCAGTACGAAGTTCCTTAACTGTAGCATAAGGATATATCTTGTTTTCGGTAAAAGTACTTTGTTTTCGGATATATAAATTAGCTACCAAATTCGTATTTAAAGTAATGTTATAATCGCCTTCATTATTTCTATCAAAAATTAATCCACGGGTATTGTGTACTTGTGAACTCTCATACACATGTAAAAATAAAATAGTTTTATCATCTATCTCAATTTCATCGGCTTGAATATAGATAGGTGGATTTATAATTTGAGGATTATTTAATGCATTCGCTAACTCTTTTTTAATTTTTTGAACATATTTTTGCTCAATACCATTTATTTCACCATCATCCGAAACGCCCAACAAAATGATTCCACCAATTCTATTTAGAAAAGCACACACTGTCTCGAAAACACTTTTCGGAATTTCGTGTTTTGCCGTCTTAAACTCAATAGTTAAGCCTTCTCCTTGCTTAATAAGTTGATGTATGTATTCTGTATTCATTGTGGTGTTTTCTCGTAAAAATTTCTAAAATAATATTTACACAAAACTAAGATACTATTTTATATTTTGCCAGATTTTATGGCATTCTCCATATAAAGTGTTTCTTTTCCTGTTAGGAAGGGCTTGTTGAATGGTATCATAAATTAAATTTCGAGTTACAAAATTGCCACACATTTAAGCAATACAAATTTTAATAAACAAATAAATAAATACACAAATATAAATTGAATAAAGAATCACAAATTAACATAGATAAAGAAATTATCAGTTTAGTTAAAAAAAATCTATTAACATCTATAACCAACAATGCATTGTATGATTCGATTCTGAAATTTTAAATCCAAGTTTTAAATAAGAACTAATTACAGGATAATTTATACTTAATAAAAATGTTTGCTGCCAATTATTATTCAATTCAATCCCTTTAATCATACATTCATTAATAAGCATTCTGAAAACCCCAAAATTTCTATATTTTTCAACAACACAACCCAAATATTGAACACCATATTGAGAATTTATGTTTTTAAGAGTTAAAAAACCAGCAACATCATCATTTACTTTTGCTACAAAAACAAAGTCAGCAACATTTTTATCTCTACAACTTCTTATTGTCCAATCTTTGTATATCATATTTGACTCTTCCGAATCGAGAAGTTTGTTCATGTTATAATGACCATAGCCCTGAAAGGCATTATAGGCAATATCTCCTAATATTTCAATTTCACACTCTTTTACTTCTGATATTGTAATGTTATTTGAATCCTTTAATTGATATTTAATAATTTCATAATTTTCAATCTTTCGATTTAGTGTTAATTGAGTGTCTTTAACACGAAAGCCATTCTCCTCAAGAGCATTTATTAATTGGATCTTTTCAGAATTAACTCTTGTTAAAATTAATTTTATTCCTTTAAGTTTTAACTCTTTTAATATGGAAGAGTAATTTTGAAAATTAAAATCATTCACTTTTGCGATATTAATTCCAAATCTTTTAGAGTCTAATTCACTATAATAATCTTCTATTTTCATATAAAAACAATTTAACAGTTATAGTATATCTTTAATTATATATTTTGGACGATTTTTAATATGTATTGAAAGTTTACCAATATATATTCCAACTAAACCTATAAACGTAATTATTACTCCCGTTGAAAAAGTAATTAAAATTACCAAACTCGCATAACCAGGAACCAAAATTCTTCCTGTTAAATACAGCACCAAATAATATATAGATAACAATAGGGAAAACGTAGAAATTAAAACTCCTAATTTTAGACCTAATCGTAACAATTTGTCAGAA
>JAQVZQ010000278.1 GCA_028708095.1 Dysgonamonadaceae bacterium | reverse complement strand
ATAATGGAAGGGTTTAATCTTGACACAACTGTATTCACGGAAGATGAGTTGACCGCAATTTTTACCGGACTAAAAGCGTTTGACAGCGTTTCCCATACTCCAAATGCAGACAGGCTTGCAAGCAAATTCGGTGGTAAGGTTGTCGCACTTGCTGATAATATGATGATAGACCTCTCCTCTTTTTACAAAGATACACTTGCACAGAAAATCGAGATTATTAAAAAGGCTATTCATGATAGACGCTCTATTTCATTCCACTATTATTATAACAAAGGCGAAGCAGACAAGTTGATTGAACCGTATCTTATTGTTTTTAAGTGGTCGGATTGGTATGTGTTTGGGTTTTGCCGTGAGCGACAGGATTTTCGAATGTATAAGCTGCGAAGACTGTGGGAGCTTTGCGTTACAGAAGAATTATATACGCCGAGAGAAATCCCCGAAGAAAAGAAACAGTTCGGAAACAACATTACCGATGATTATTACATAACCGCCATCTATGAGCCCAGTGAAAAATACAAACTCGTGGAAGAATACGGACCCGATTCGTTTACCGTCATGGAGGATGGACGGCTATGGACAAAATGGGGCTTTACCGATCCTGAAAAGACAATCGGGTGGTTTCTCGGATTTGCAGATAAGGTGCAGGTAATTGACCCGCCGGAAATGGTGGAGAAGATGAAAATGGCAATTGAAAATATTAAGAGGAAGTATGAGGAGAAGTGGAATGATAATAATTGATGATAGCATTATTCTAAAATACTTGAACAACGAACCTTGTGAATCTTACAGTAATAACTGGATTTATAGTGCCGTGTGCAGAGGCTATCTGTTCAATGCTCCTGCTGAAGCAAACAGAGATTGGGTATATAAACTTTACCATAAATTAGTAAAGCAGATTAATAATTATCAACCTCAAAATTATGAGCTTGTTAAAAAGTTATTTCCTGAATTTATTGAAACAATGGATAATTATACTATAATGTTGGTAGTTGGCTTTCCCGATCCGTATGACGCAATGATGCTTGAACATGACGGGAAATCCTATATGATTTTCGATCTGATTCAATTTGGTAAAGAAGCATTAGCAGAGGAATATAGTTGTCACAGAGTGCTTACACACGAGTTGTTGCACATGTGTATACATAACAAATACCCAAAACCTCACGACCTTTCGTATGTAGATGAATTAAATTATACAGCTTTTGATGAAGGTGTCGCTCATGCTGTTTCTTACCCTGAAGACATAAACAGCTTTGTCTTCGATTCGTTTTTAAATGAGAAGTATGATAACTCGAAAAAAATACTGAAAAATGCTGTATCAGAAACGAGCCTTGAAAATCAACAAGAAATTCTTGTTATGGCTGATACAGGCAGGTATTGGGACAAGTTCGCTTCAATTTCTGGCAAGTTATATATTTTAAAACACATAGATAATATTGAAAATATATATCAAAACGGTTGGCATAACTTTTGTATTAAGATTCTTGATGATAAAAAACAAGATTAAATAAAACATGACACACTGTTGTCGTGTTAGGTGTGATATTATAAAAGCAAAAACGGAGGAAATACATAATGAGCAAGATTGACTCACGATGCGGACTACACTGCACAGGCTGCGAATACAAAGTTAGCTGTGGTTGCGGAGGATGTATTGAAACAAACGGTCACCCATTTCATGGCGGATGTCCTGTGGCGAAATGTTGTCAGGATAAAGGCTTTACTCATTGCGGTGAATGCCCGGAGATACCGGAACACTGCGGAGAAACAGACTGTAAAAGAGTAGATAAAAACGGATTTCATCTTTGTGACGGTTGTAGCAAAACTACTTGTGGCAAGCTTCATGCGTATTCATATACCGACCCCGAACATGGCGACAACCCTCCCGGTGAGAGAATCGAACAATGTAAAAGTTGGGCAAAAATATGAAACGATCAATGATGCAGGTATTTGTAAAAGGAAGTTTTGAAGCGTTGGAGCTTTACAAACAAGCTTTTAATGGAGAAATATTGTGCGAATATCCACATGAAAATGGTAATGGATATATGCACGCTGAGCTGAATGCTTATGGTCAGGTAATCGCAGTATCGGAAATCACTGAAGATACCATAATGGGTAATACGATGATGTTTTGCTTTGAATTTGGCGAAGGTGGCGCAAGCCTTGTAAAAAAGGCATATGAGGTTTTAAAAACTGGTGCAAAGGTGGAAAATATGCCAAATAAATGCGATTACAGCCCATGCCAATGTGTTCTTACCGATAGATTCGGCGTTACATGGTGCTTGTTTGAATAAGGAGACTAACTATTAAAAGTCAAGACCTAAAATGAATATTTCCTAAAAAATACGCCGCCCTTGACAAACAGCATTCAAATGCCCGAAAAGAGTCAGCGAGGGCGACGGAGAGAATAGCAAAGCAAGCACATACTGCCCTCGCGAAAAAAATTGTAGCATTTGAATGCTTCGGTTCGTCAAGGGTACGCTGCGCCGGCTGACTTGTATTTTGTTTTAGCTCAGGCTCAAGAGAGAATAGCAGTTGGACGGTATGTTTCTCCTGTTGTTTCAAGGTGATACAAAACTATCACAAGCTTTTTAGCAGCGTGTGAGAGAGCAACATAGTAGTGCTTGCCCTCAGAGCGTTTCTTTTGCAAATAAGTGGCAAAGGTCGGTTCCCACTTGCAAACATATGCAGCAGCATTCAATAGAGCCCATCTAAGATACCTTGAACCACGTTTTTCCATCTTAGCGTGTGAGGAATATAGCTGTCCCGATTGGTATGTAGTTGGAGAACAACCTGCAAATGCAAGTATTTTATCCGGACTGTCAAAACGAGATAAATCGCCGATCTCTGCAATAATCATAGCACCAAGGTTTTGACCAATACCCGGCATTGAAAGAAGAGGCGAATTTATAACATCCATAATCTTTTTAATCTCAGCTTCAATTTCAGCTATCTCAGAAGAAAGCTCACGAATCAACTTGATGGTATGGCGAAGCTCCAATGATTTTGCTGGAAGATAAGAGCTGATGGATTTCCTTGCAGCTTCTCGTATTTTATCCGCAGTAGCTCTTTAAAAGCGACCTTTTGACGCAGTATTTAGTAAGTTTGTCAGATGCTTAAGGTTTGCAGATGCAATGTGTTGTGCACTCGGCAATTCTAACAAAAGCTCATAAACAGCCTTTCCGTGCAGGGTAGATACAAGTGTTTCAAGCTCTGGAAAGAGTATATTTACAAGTCTTGAAACAGATTGTTTGAGCTTGGCTCTCTCGGAAACTTTATCAAAACTTTATCAAATCTGTATCTTGTTAGTGACTTTAAATCTTCGTTGTGATATAATTTGTCTGAGTAGGGCTTTAAGCTCACGTCAGACATTATCATACTTGCAATTGTACGAGCATCAACCTTGTCTGTTTTTGTTTTACGCAGACTGATGCTCTTCCGGCTTAGACTGGTGTACAACGGATTGATTACGATGGTTGTTAGGCCTTTGTTTTTCAAAAATCCGAGAATGTTGCAACTGTAGTGTCCCGTGGCTTCAAGCCCTACTTTTACTTTGCTCGGATTTTTCTCAGCAGTCTTGATTTTGAAAAGCAAATCTTCAAACCCATCCATGTTGTTGTGTATTGTAAACACATCAAACAAAACTTCCCCATCAGAGTTTACGATGAAGCAGTCATGCTTGTCCTTTGCTACGTCGATTCCGACATAAACCATAATGATACCCCAATATTTATTTGATACTGTACGAACCCACAGGGCACTTTACGTCTTGTAACCTCGTTCTAAATAAACCGTCGGGCGGTATCTAACTAATTAACAAACTCGTAAAGGTCTGTGGTCGGAGCCTCCTAAAAACCGTCAAGCGGTAGGAAAAATGACCGATCCACAGCATCCTATACAGTATAGCAAATTTTTTATAGTTCTTGGAGAGGAACTCTAAAAACTACTACTCTTATATAATACGAGGATTATTATGAAACATGCTTTAAAATCAGCGATATTCTTTGTCACTGTGATATTTGCAATGGTGTTTCTCATGGGACTTTTATCGCATAACGCGGCAGCTTCATCTCCGAATGTCATTTACATTTCGGACGCGGGGACAGGCGACGGCTCTTCTCCTTCTTCGCCCCTAAAAGCTGTGACTGTTATCGAAAACACAACTCCCCCTTCCGATCCCAATTATCAATTTTGGTATGGTCAAAGATACTACATGAACTGCGTGTTATATCAGGCTTTTGAAAAGCTTACAGAAACAGGCGGCACTGTCGTGCTGGTGGGTGATGTTACAATAGGCTACTCCAAAACCTATAGCAACAGCAGTATAACCAGTCGTGACTATTATTTTCCGGATCATGGCGAAAATATGATAACCGTAACAAGTTCCTATAACGGAGTAAACTATGGAGCAAAGCTTACTCTAACTGAAGGCGCCTATCTCTCCCTTAGCGGAAATACAACTTTTGAAAATATAACCTTTGCAACCGGAGAAACTAACCGTGCTATCTGCTGCAACAACAATAAAGCAGTGTTTGGAGAAGGGATTGTTTGCGTGACAACATCCGGTCATGATGCCACGCCTTCTAATGCTACTCGCTTTCTTTCAATAGCCGGCGGAACCAGATATGCCGCCT
>JAQVZQ010000277.1 GCA_028708095.1 Dysgonamonadaceae bacterium | reverse complement strand
CGCTTACATCGGCAACGGAAATATGTACATAATTCTTCATTCGAAACGGGATATCTGTTTTTGTAAACATCCATGCAGTCCCATCAGGCAGAAGGTAGATCATTTGACCATCGAGTTCAGCTTTTTTGTATCTTGACTCATATTGATCTGAAACGAGCATTTCATAAAATTGTATAGCGTTACGGAATATTCTCCCTGTAATGGCAATCATCAATTTTTGCATTTGATAGTTAGAAAGAAGCGTGTATCCATCATTTTCACAAAATAATACGCCGGTGTGTAAAGTATCTATTGCATGCATAACAGAAGATGCAGAGATTCTTGTATTTATTGCAATGACGCTGGTTATACAAATTTTGATGCTTCTGATTAGAAAAAAAATCAAGACAGCAACAAAAAACCACGGAAAGGCACGCCCTAAAAGGTTCTCCACGATTGGCAAAGATATTACGGAGGCAGGCACAACACTTAGAGGTGCAATTCTCCTCGTAAAAATACAGACAACCAAAACGAGTATCATAATCATAATAAAAACAGCGATTCTGATATTTTCGTATCCGGCAGCCACAACAAATCCGTTGATATAGCCGTTTACCACCTGTCCGTGCAAAAATGAAAAAATAAGAATTTCAAATAGTATTGAGATCTCAAACAAGCTTTCAAAAGCCCTGGGGGCAGTTAAGCTACGGCGGTAAAAGTTCAGAACTATAGCCAAGGTTTGAGTCAACGCACAAATCCCAAGTATAAAGGTGATGACAATACGGTTCGCCTCTGAAAAAGTAAAAAACTCAATCATGCGCAACTCCCTCCTTTGGGAAAGAAATGCTTATGCCGGTAGTATTTTCTAAATCCTTTATGACAACATTGCCCTTTGCAGCTGCAATCGCTGCAATAAGTCTGGGTTCCGGTTTGAATATTCCTATATCTTCTGACGGAAGTAGTCGAAGGGTAATGAATTCTTCTTCTGATCCAAGATTCTCTATAATATATGGGCTGCCTGCTTGAACCGCTAAATCAACCACCGCATAGAAAAATGCGTAAAATAGTGTGGCATGCCTTGCCGTAAGGTTTACATCTAACTCGTTAGCAGTTGCAATTTGAACATTCGAATACCTAGCTATTTCACAGAGCTCATCCATATACGAAATCAACACATCCGCTGCTATAGTGTTTGTTTCCTTCTCCCGGAAAAACAAATTGCATCTGCGTTTTATGTAGCAGAGTAATAGAGCAATTCCTGTAGTTTCCTTAGAGTGGTTCTCAGAGTGAGGTAATTCTTCTATCATTGCTGACAACTGTTCCGTGCTTTCAGCTATCTCAGCGTCCAACTGCTCCATCAACTGTTTTTTTGCATTGGCTTCGTTAATAAAACGCTTTAGTTTTTCCTCCTGGGAGAGCATAACATTGGCCTCAGTCAACATCTGCGTTGACTCCTGAATTTCTCTAAGTAATTGGCAAAGCTTGCTTATGTCTTCATTCCATACGGCATACCCTCCCGGAATGGGGTTAGCAAATAGCAATGAATCGTCCTCCTGTAGAATCGGCACCGGTGACGAAGCTAACACTTTGTCAAGGATATCCTCATTAAGTGGTGCTGCAGATGCTGATGCCAGTACCATTTCTCCCTCTTTATTTATGATTTGCATTTTAAGCGGTGAACGTTTGAAAAGGTCGATATATTTCGTGTTTACAGGGATTAAACCTGAACGTATGCAGGCTTCGAACGTAATCATTGTAAAAACCCCGGTCACAATAGTAATGTCCGTTTCGTAAACAAAAGGTTCGCGCATTATATATTTGTAGTTATAAATAATAAACATAATGAAAAAAACAACCGGGAAGACAAATGCCTTCTTCCTGGGATTCTTTATGCTCTTATAAATCAGTATGACAAACACTGCAACAAGATTCGCCATGCAGACAAAAAACACCGTATAATAACCAAGGCCGTAGCTGTAATTTATTCCCCAATCTGACCTGCTTAGATCCAAATGAAACACGAGCCCATGCAGGTCATTAGTGAATACAAGGATTATCAAAATGCTTATTAGTATAGCCACATTCCGCCACCATTTTGGTGGGACAGTCTCATTTTCAGGCTTGTCGATTGCCCACGCCATCCATAACATAACCAACGGCAATGTTAACTGAAAAATATAGAATGAATACCATAAATATCGAATAAGGATTTGATTTGTTTCAACTTGATATTTTATTAACCGAACCAGCGTCCATCCATTTAAAATGATTCCAGTAAAAAAAGCGGCATAACTTATACCTTTTTGCATGGAGCGGCGCACAACTGATGCTGCCCAAATAGTAACTATAATGATGTAAATAAGAGCGAAATGCAAGTGTTCCCAATCGTCAATAGACATGAATCTTTTGGAGTTCAAAACTTTTCGTTCAATTAAGCTGCTTACTTTTTGGGTGGCTTTTGCAAAATGTTTATAGTCGTCAACTCTGACGGCGTGAGCATAGGCCGCTTCATCGGGATAAGCCGTTTGATTGGGATAGCCCGAAAAATCACTTTGTCCGTCTAATAATCGCAGCTTAGCCTCAAGCAATAGTTTATCAACATCACCTGTAAAATTTAGTTTTCCATTTGAAAGCAAGCCTTTTTCATATGAAAATGTACCCTCTGTAGGTACTACAATTTCGATATTACGCCCATTTTGTATTAGAGAGGCGGCCTGATAGTCATAACAAATAATAATTGGCGACGCAAATGAATTGATTTTTAGACGATCGTTGTCGTGCAGTGAAGCCAACAGTTCAATTGCCCTCGTCAAAGAGTATTGTTTGCCTTCCAAGCCGAAGGACATCGCAGCTGTCAACATTTGAGCGTTGCCCGGCGTATCAAAAATGGCTACGTCCTCCGGGGTCGCAAGCAAATCATTCCAACCGGCAACTACGGCATCAGTTTGGTCACGGTCAACAGCAATAATCACTGTTGCAAGATAGTGCGGGTACCAGTATTTCGCAATCCCGGTTTCCAGAGCCCCCACAGCTTGTGTGTCAAAGGCTTCCGTAATGACCCCGTCATCCAAAATGTAATATGGCTTATTCTCCGATTGCTCGATGGAAAAGGTCGGCAATATTTGCCCCACAACTTTTGGATAGAGCGAATAATCATCAGCGTTGCATATAACTAAATCAACATTTGACTCTTTTGCGCAACCAAAAAAAAGGACGGGGAATATCAAGACGGCAAATAAACCGATTATTATTTTTGAACGCTTTACACAATTAGCAAGGCAAGCCCTCAAAAAAACCCCCCCTCCGATGAAGTCTCATAAAAGAATTCCTATATCTATATGATAATATTATAACACACTTACATTATATTCTACTAATACAACATGCCTGCTTTGATTTTTGTGCAGTAATCAAAATGCCGCCAGCTTTGCAAACAAATAATCAAGCGAAGCATCATAAAACACAAAATCATCAACAATTTTCTTTCCCTTTGCTTCAGTTGCCATCTGACGACTAGCCAAGTCATCTTGCGAAACAAGCATTAAAAGGTGGCAATTTGGCAAGGTAGTATGCAATTTCTCGCAAAATGACAGCGGTATTTCTTTTTCCTCCGTATCACTATCCAACGCATTAATCAAAGCGAAATCAATCAAGGCTACATCAATATCAAAAATTTCTGCATCAAGCAAGGCCTGATTTGAATTAAGCAATAAAAAAAGCTCAAATTCCAAGTCCGGCCTTGCCTTTATAGCGGCTGCAAGGCTTTGTGCTAGTATTTTATTTGTAGTGATTAAAGCAACTTTTTTCATGTCAATATCCTTTCATTGGATGGGACAAGGGGGAAATGGGACACTAAACCTGTCCCCTTGTCCCCCTTGTAATCTTATATGAAAACAATCCTACCCTCGGTTTTTCTTGTTACATTCGGATGATTCCTAAGCCACTCTTCCAAAACCTGATAATCCGAAGTAGTAACTACTCTCGGACTTTCCATAGCTACAAGCTCCTCATTTGAAATATTAAGGTTTGCCTTCGAATTGGTAGAATGATAGCCTTGCATGGTAATCGTATATTTTTGATTGTCAATTACCGGGATGTCATCTACAGTGAGGGATACGAGCTTTAATTCCGTCTCAGAATAAATTGCCTTTACCCTGCTGTTTACCTGATAACACTCTCCTTCCCCATCTCTATTCTCAATCCGCATAATATGAGAAAATATCTTTCTTAGCTGCTTTCCGTCAATGGAATACCTTATTAGACTATCATTATAAGGGAAGCACGCTTTCAACCCGCCCAAAGTTACTACAGGTCCAAGTTCCTCTACCCGAATTGAACCGGATCCAATAAGCATAATATCAGTTTCAGCTTTATCAGCTAACGCATCAGCAATCAAATTTCCAAGCGTTGTTTCTTCTTCTCTTTCTGGATGAATAAGCTTCTCTGAAAAACGCGTAACTATTGCATTATATTTTTCATCAACCTTATCCTTATAATTGCTTATAAAATTCTCCAATGCTGTGTCAGCTGCCGCAGTTTCATTGCTTATAGGCACCAATTGCCATTTCCATTCAACAATTGAGTTTGTATCGTCGTCTACGGTAATATCAAACCGACCAATTTGATCAGTCCCGGTTCCTGCTTGGGCAATCAATATATTATTTACTTCTTCCGGCTG
>JAQVZQ010000276.1 GCA_028708095.1 Dysgonamonadaceae bacterium | reverse complement strand
ATCAAAAATGTTGTATTACAGGTTTGTCAATTTCTGACTTACTAGTTGCAAGTCATATTGTTCCATGGAAAGTAGATGTTGCAAATAGATTAAATCCACAAAATGGGGTGTGCTTAAATTCCATTCACGACAAAGCATTTGATAAAGGATATATAACCATAACACCAGATTTTAAAATTAAATTATCCGATTATTTCAAGGATTATTCAAAAGAAAATGCAATTTTAGATTTTTTCTACAAATATGAAAACCTTTCTATGATCTTACCGGATCGATTTTTACCTTCTCGAGTTTTTCTAGATTATCATTACAATAATATTTTCAGAAAATGAAATGTGCAAGCGATTATTTAAATTATCAAAGGACTGAATTTCAACCGTCATTAGGTTTAAGTGATAAGTCACAGGTGACCCCTCTTTTATTAGATGCACAGTAATACACCGCCCCCCTCTCGCACGAGTCCTTTCGTGTGGATATACTGTTACAAACTACACCTATAAGAAAGTTTTGCTAAATGGTATTCTTAAACTCCAATTAAATGAAAAGCAGCTTAGTTAACAGCCGGAGTGACAACAAACTTACGAAACTCTACAGGTCCGTGGTCACCCTGAATCATTATTGGTCCAGGAGCAGCCTCATTACTATCAAGCGAACCGCCAGTGATACCAGGAATGGTTCGGTTTGAAATCACCTCAATGCCATTGTGCACAATGGTTACATTTCGCCCCACCAGTGTAATTTCGAAAGTTTCCCATTCGCCAGCTTTTTTGGCTGCATATACGGCTGGCTCAATAAATCCATAAACACCGCCAATACTATTCGTGTTAAGTTCATTCTCTGGGGTATCCAAAATCTGAACTTCATATCTTCCACGTAGGTATATTCCACTGTTTGATCCTTCGGGATAGCGAAACTCAACACTCAGTTTAAAGTCTTCGAATTTCTCATTGGTTATTAGATTACCTCCTGATTCGGAATTTACCAAAATACCATCCACCATTCTGAATTTGTTCTTTGCTGGAATAATCCATCTTGATAGGTTCTTATCAAGCAAGTTTTTGGGACTTCCCCAAACTGGTGGGTTTTCACGCGTAAGATTCGGAGCCCGTACACCCGTCCAATCCAGTTTATGACCATCGAGCATCATAGTACCATTCAGTTTATTGTTCTCTAAACTAAATTCAAAATAAAGGTCTTCAATATCCATCCACTGTGGAGGAATAGTAAAATGATATTTTTTAGTTTCTGCCGAATAGTGTACTTCAGAAATGGGTCGTGCACTTCCTTCATAGCCAACATAACGACCTACCAAAGTAGAGAGTCCTGAAGACTCCACTTCTAACCATCCCGGAAATCCATCGGCACCCATCAAGCCGTGCCTGAATAGTCCAAGACCATCCAAGTCATCTCCTTCAATAACAATGGTGAGATCCCATCTGCCAACCACTTCTGAACCATTGGCAACAGCTTGCACCAATGCGGACGACTGAACAAACAATACTAATATAAACAACAAAAGCGTTTTTTCTAATTTCTTCATAACAACAAAAACATTACAAATGAATAAAATGCCGTGAGAAACAGGCAGGTTTTAAAAACAAACTTACATAAAAACGACACGACAAAAAATTTTAAATTCAAAATTAATTTTAGACTTGTCTAAATACTATTGGAATGAGCAAAATATAGATAATCCTAAATGCAAAGTCAATCACTCACGCAAACAAATCACCTTGCGTAGTTTCATTGTATTCAACAGCATCTTTTATTTCAGGATAATTTCGGTTTTTATTAGCATAACTGGCAACTTTACTAATGCTGTGTGCGCTCATTTGAGTTTCGTTGAATGGCCTCATCAATTGGTTCACATTGTCAATTGATGATTCAGGATTGATCCATGCTTTAATATCATTTTTACTGAGTATCAACGGCATTCTCTTTTTGCTGTTATGAATAAACTCCATCATGGAGTTTGCTTCTGTGGTGATAATACTAAAGGTATCTTTCATTTCTCCCGTCTCCTTGTCAGTCCACGTATTATAGATGCACCCTAAATAAAAAACTGTACCATCATTAGGATATATATAATAAGGAATCTTTTGATTGGTTGCATGCCTCCATTCAAAAAAACCATCCACCACAAGCACACAGCGTTGACTAACAATAGCGTCTTTATAGGATTTCCTCTCACGAATAGTGTCAGCCCTTGCATTCAGTGTTTTGTTCTGCATATCTCTTGCTTGATCTTCCTTCACTACAAACGATGGCACAAGCCCCCACTCGCCCAATTCAATACTTCCTTGTTTCACAATTGGCAATTCGGGATGCGAAAAACCACTCACAAGGTGCTTCTCCCCAAAATCGTCAAAGTCGAAGTGCATTTGCACCCCTGCATTCGTATTGAGGTAATCAACAATTGCTTTTTCGGCTTTTTCTGTGGTTACTGATATTGTGAAGCACATATATATGGGGTGTTTTTTTAATGTTTGGGATTATAACTATTGAAGGAGGGGTTAGGTTCAAAAACGAGATAGTTAATGGCAATTGTTTTTATCATCAAAATATCAACTGGCAAACCTATTAACTATAATTTAAATTAAATGCACCACTTCCGAATCAATATTTATAGTATGGGTTCTATGTTTCATGTCAAGCTTATACAATTTCGTATGAATCTGACAGCTTAAAACAGAAGTAATAGATAAAAACCCCTGTCTGTTGGGCATTTCTAATTGAAAGGTAATGTGTACGATAATAAAATACAAAAAAATGCCCCGCAGATAGGCGAGGCGCTAAATGTTTTCACAACGGAATAATCCTTATTGTGAATTGCTTTCAAAACTCACACTTTTTCAAGATAAAAGATGTATTTTAAACTTCAAGTGCAAATATTTGTAAATCAAATTTATTTTTTCTACTTTTATGAAATAATAAACCCCACGGAGTACGCGGGGTTAAGATAAATCTTCGGCTTATAGCCTTATTGTGAAAAGTCTTTCAAAAACTTATGGTGCAAATATAGTGTATTCTTTTATATAAACGAATTTAAATCTAAAGTAATGAGCAAAATTTTAGGTGTCGATTTAGGAACCCATTCTATTGGATTAACTGTTAGAGATGATAAATTAGGTGAAAATTTAAAAGATCAATTGGTTTTTTATAGTTCTGTTATTTTCCCTCCTGGAGTTGGTAGCGTTAAAGGTGTGGAATACTCATATGCTGCTGAAAGAACTAAACATCGTTCATCTCGTCGCTTATATATGGCTCGTAAATATAGAAAATGGAATACATTAAAAGTACTTATTGAACATGAGTTTTGTCCCCTTAAGATAGAAGATTTAGAAAAATGGAGTAGTTATGACAAAAGAAAAGGCTTAAAACGTGAATATCCAGTTGATGCATTAGACTTTGAACGATGGATTCGTCTAGATTTTGATGGTGATGGTGTTTCTGATTATTCAAGTCCATACCAGTTGCGTAAAGAATTGGCAACTATTCAATTTAATTTCTCTAAAGAAATCAATAGATATAAATTGGGGCGTGCATTATATCATATTGCACAGCGAAGAGGTTTTAAAAGCAGTAGAGGAGACACTATTAAGGAGCAGGAAAGATTAGATGTAGAGGATGCTTCTGAAATAACAACAGTTTTGAAAAAATCTGAAGAGAAAAAATCTAAAGACTTAACCTCATACATGAAAGAGAATAATTTAAAAACAGTAGGTTGTGCTTTTGCTCAACTAGAAAAAAATTGTGATAGAGTTAGAGCAAGTGAATATCAGGCTGTCCGATCACAGTATAAAGAAGAAATTAAAGCAATCTTTGACTTCCAAAAAGATTTATCAAACCAAAAAGAATTCCTACGCAAAATATTAAGTGAAAAAAAATCTGATGGAACGATTTTTTATAAACGCCCATTGCGGTCACAAAAGGGTATGGTTGGATTTTGCTCATTAGAAAGTAATAAACCTCGTTGTCCAATCAGTCATCCTGCATTTGAAGAGTTTAGAGCATGGAGTTTTATTAATAATATTTTATATAGAAAAGAAAAATCTGATGACTGGAAAACAGTTTCTCTGAAGTTAAAGGAAGAATTGTACAAAGAGAGATTTTTATTAACAAGGACAAGTTTTAATTTTAGCGATATAAGAGAGTGGCTTGAAAAGAAAGTTCAGTATAAATTATCTTATTATGATAAAACTATAAATTATAAAGATAACACCAATGTGTCTGGATGTCCTATTACAGGACGATTGAAAAATCTACTTGGAGAGGACTGGAAAACTAAAACTATTAGAAATGAAAGAGTAAAACCTAAAACGGGGGTAAAGTATAAGGTATCTTACGATTATAAGGATATTTGGCATATTTGTTTTTCATATGATGATGTAGAATATGTAGAGGAATTTGGAAAAAAACATTTAAAATTGAATAATAACAAAGCAATTGAGTTAACTAGAATATGGGGTGCAATTTCTCAAGGTTATGGAATGCTAAGTTTAAAAGCTATAAACAACATTAGTAATTTTCTTAGAAAAGGATTTATATATTCAGATGCTGTTTTATTAGCTAAATTACCTGATTTATTTGAAAAACGAGAATGGGAAAAGTTTGAAAATGATATTTTAAAAGATTTTGATGAAATAGCAAAAATAAATAAGAACGAAAGAGAGATTTT
>JAQVZQ010000033.1 GCA_028708095.1 Dysgonamonadaceae bacterium | reverse complement strand
GCAATATTCTTTATTTTAAGGGGCTTACTTTTCAAAAAACCAAATATTTGATAATATTATTACTGATAGTCAGTTAGTTGCAATTGGATTAAAGCGTTTTTTATTTTTTATCGGACAATAGTGATTTATAAAGATGACTATAAATATTTTATATTACATAAATGCCTAAGCAAATTTTTTAGTTTAACAATTATCTACGTTTTTTAACAAAAAAATTAAAGTTTTAATGGTAAATATAAGTAATTTTGTTGTTTATCTAAAAGCTTTTACTAAATCCAAAATTTAATACAAAAATGCATTGCAACAATATTTCTGACAAATACCTAGAATTTAACTCAAATCAATTTGTTGAACATAAACTATTTGACATGAGCTCAATTAAGTTTTACATTGCCTTCCCGCAACTTCACCCCAAAGCTGCTACACTTGAACTCCTTTTAACTTTTCCAAAAAACAAATAAATGAATCATTTCGACACGATACACAACGATAGTGACTCACAGGAAAAAAGCATCAACATAAAATCCTATCTCCAAGGGATGGCGAAAATCTGGTATTATTTTCCAATTAGTCTACTTATTTGCGTTTCCATTGGATATTACATCTCCATTTATACTCCCAGAACATACAAGGCGACAGCGACCATCCTCATAAAAAAAGACTCAAAAGGGGGGGCTGATGATTTTATGCAAGGTTTTGGCCTTTTTAATTCTCAACAAAGCACAGAAAATGAAATTGGAATTCTTAAAACCTTTGATTTAGCCGAAGCAACCATTAAAAGCAGCAATCACTTTATTCACTACTACGAACAAAAGAGAGCAAGAAAAGACAACATTTATACACAAGCTCCATTTATCGTTACCATGGATCCATTTCATCCTCAATTGATTGGAATGTATCGTTTGGAATACAACAAAGACAATACTCTGGAAATCAGCATTGAAAAAGATCGTAAACTGATTTACGATTTCAACAACTATAGAAATATCTCCATTGAAGAGTCTTCGAAAAAGTTCTCCAAAACATGTAAAATGGGAGAATGGATTGAAACTCCATGGTTAAAAATCAGGATAGATGCCAGGCCAAACACCGTTTTTGAAACAAAGAAAAATACAACTTTTTATTTTGAAATCAATGATGTAAACTCTCTAGCGCAAAGTCTGAACAAATCAGTAACAGCGGAACCAGCAGGGAAACAGTCCGACATTATCCACATAAGCCTTACTTTTAACAACAAAGAAGAGGGCGTTGATTTGCTCTCCGAATTTATCAATCAATACAATCTCAGTAACTTAAACGACAAAAACCAGATGGCCATAACGACCATCGATTTTATAGATTCGCAACTCGAAGTACTCTCCGACACTTTAAGTTCAACTGAATACAAACTCGAATCTTTTAGAAGAGACAACAAAGTGATCAACGTTGAGCTTCAAGCACAAGGCGTATATGAGCAATCACAAAAGATTGCAACCGACATTGCATTGTCGGAGTTGCATTTAAAATATTTCAAATATTTGGAAGATTACCTCCAAACACATAATGAATTTCAGGATATTTTGGTTCCTTCGGTCATGGGCGTAAGCGATCCATTCCTAAATAGACTGATTACTGATTTGTTTGAATTGTCGACTACAAAAAACAAATTGATGGCCAGTTCTACCGACACCAATCCCTTGGTGACAAACATCAACAAACAAATTGCAGAATCGAAAAAAGCGGTTTCAGAAGCGATCCAGAGTTTAACAAACTCTAAAAAAATTGAGATTTCGGAATTGAAACGGAACTTGCTTAGTTTTGACAAAGAGTTGATGTTGATTCCCGAAAAAGAACGCTCCTTGATTAACATTCAACGGAATTTCAAAATCAACAATGACATTTATACTTTCTTGTTGCAAAAACGAGCAGAATCCGCCATTGCGAGAGCTTCTAACATGCCCGACAGTCGAATTATTGACAATGCCAGACCGATTTCGTTAAACCCCATTACGCCCAATAAGAAATTGATCTACATAATCTCCCTCCTTTTGGGATTGCTCATTCCTGTAGGATTTGTGATTATCAAAAAAATGCTTTACGATTTTATCGACTCGAAAGAAGACCTTCAGTCCATTACCAACATTCCAGTCATTAGCAGCATTCCGCATTCGGAACTTGATTCGACCACTGTGGTTCATGATTTTCCAAAATCAGAAATCACAGAAGCTTTTCGCGGACTTCGTACCAAAATGCAATTTGTTCTCGATCCGATTGAAAGCAATGTAATTCTCGTTACTTCATCTATTCCAAATGAGGGAAAAACATTCTTGTCCATAAATATCGCCATCAGTTATGCCATAAACGATAAGAAAACGATTATTCTGGGAATGGATCTTCGAAATCCAAGCTTGAGCAAGGAGATGAGCATACTCAATTCGGGCAATTACTTAAAACAAACGGGAATCAGCACCATTCTTTCGGGACAATCAAGCTTAAGCGATGCCATTCACAAAACAGAAATTCCAAATCTGGATTATATTTCGGCAGGACCCATTCCTCCAAATCCATCGGAACTTATTGGGAATCTTCGCATGGGTGAAATGATCGAAGAACTCAAAAAAACCTACGATTTTATCATTTTAGATACTCCTCCTATCAATGTGGTATCCGACGCTCTTCAACTGTTTAAATACACCAATTCAATACTCTATGTCGTCCGTCTGAATTTCACTCAGAAGAAATTTCTGGAAGAAATTCAACATTTTCACAACGGCAATCCATCAGCCAATATTGGCATTATTCTAAATGACGACACTACTTCCGACGGGTACTATTACCACAGCTACTACTACAACAGTCCGAAGAAGAAAAGCTTCATTCAAAGAATATTAAATAAAAAGAAGTAAAAACCAATACTCTACATAATATATGAAAACAATAAAATTATTACTTGCTTTAATTATCCTACTAAAAGTAGGAACATCCTATGGCCAACAAACAGAGCCAGAAAAGGAAAAATACAATCAATTTTACGTTGGGTTAAATGGAGGTACAATGATCTCTTTTTCCAACATCAAGACCACTGATTTTTTTCCAACATCCAAAGAGTTAAGTTTTGGAGGCGGAGCCGTTTTTGGATATCAAATTACTCCATTCTGGTCCGTCCAAGCACAGTTTATTGCCGGACAAACAAAAGGAGTAAAAGAAAAATGGCTGAATGGGGGCGCTGCAAATTTAATATCAAACACCAACTCTATGGAATTTGATATTAATACTACCGTAAGCATTCTAAAAATAGTGGCGCCTCATATCAAAGCTAACGAATACATAGATCTTTATGGCCTGGTTGGAATTGGAAATATAAACTTCAACTCCAAACTAAAATCATCTATTACGGATGCCACCATCGAATCGGTAAACAAAACCAATGCCATTGTCTTTCCAGTAGGAGTGGGAGTTAAATTCAAAATAAATGAAAATTGGAATGTAGGAATCGAGTCCAACCTCCGATCTATGATAACCGATAAATTTGATGCATTTATGCGGAATACCAATCCAAACGATAAATATAGCTACACCCATATCGGAGTGCAATACATTTTTGGAAAAAACAAAAAATCGTTGAATTGATTTACATGATGGATTATAAAAATAGGAATAACCCAATTATTACTAAACAAGAAACACCATTGGCCATAATGAAAAGCGATAACGACATACAGCCTAAAGTCAACCAAGATTCGCTGATAAATGCAAAAGTAGCTCTCATCAACGAAAGATTGGAAAATCTAGAAAATAAAGAAGAAAAAGAAGTAGTGGTTTATACCCAAGCTGAAACCAGAGAGAACGAAAACAGTTCAAATACTCTTCTTCCATCCATCTATTTCGATTTCAACAAAACAACACTTGACGAAAAAAACGATAAGGAATTGGCTCTGATTGCAGTTTATCTACAAAACAACCCAGACGTTCGCATCAAATTGGTTTCCCATACCGACAATATTGGAAGCATAAATGTAAATAAAAAAATATCACAACAACGGGTTGACGGAGTTTATAACAAATTGGTAAACGACTACAAGATAGATGCTGCAAGATTGGAAAAGGAATCGAAATACAATACTAAGATGCTTTCTAAAAGCAAAAACTATTTAAACAGACGTGTTGACTTTATCATTATCAATTAATGTTTTGTTGTCGTTAATGAAAATAATTTTGTCAACATTTCTTAGAGTTTTTTTTTCATAAGCTCTAAATAATAAAAACATCCAAAGGAGGAATTTTCCCATTAAATTCCTCCTAACGGGAAAGCCTTTGACTTAAAAATAATGGGAAATAAATAGAGAAGGCGAAAGCTGCGGCCAAAACCTTCAAATAACACAAAAGCCTGTAGCTCATATAATTGTAAAATATATTATGTGAGTGAGAGGGCTTTGCTATAGAGAGCATCAAAAAAAGCTTGTAAAAATAAGAAGATAAATGAACACTAAAGACATTAAAATTGCAGTCATCGGACTGGGCTATGTAGGATTACCCTTAGCTCGATTGTTTTCGACAAAATACAAAACAGTAGGATTCGATATCAATTCCCATCGTGTTGAAATGCTGATGAAAGGAAAAGACGACACTTTGGAAGTGAGCGATGAACTCTTATTAGATGCCCTGAAAAATGGATTTATTTGTACGACTGATGTAGAAAAAATCAAAGATTGTAATTTTTATATCATTACCGTTCCAACCCCTGTGGATAAAAACAACCGACCCGATCTTTCACCTCTAATAAAAGCCAGCGAAACCATTGGCAAGGTGATTAAAAAAGGCGATATCGTCGTTTATGAATCTACGGTTTACCCAGGAGCCACCGAAGATGATTGCTTGCCCGTTGTGGAAAAAGTTTCGGGACTGAAATTTAATGTTGATTTTTTTGCAGGATACAGTCCAGAGCGAATCAATCCAGGGGATAAAGAACATACGGTAGAGAAAATTAAAAAAATCACATCGGGTTCAACACCCGAAATTGGTCAGAAAGTAGATGCCATTTATCGATCTGTCATTACTGCCGGAACGCACTTGGCTCCATCCATTAAAGTTGCGGAAGCAGCCAAGGTGATCGAAAACTCGCAACGCGATATTAATATTGCTTTCGTAAACGAATTGGCTAAAATTTTTAATTTAATGGGAATTGACACCAACGCGGTTTTGGAAGCAGCAAATAGCAAATGGAATTTCTTGCCTTTTAAACCCGGTTTGGTGGGAGGACACTGCATTGGCGTGGACCCTTTTTATTTAGCTCACAAAGCACAGGAATTTGGCTATCATCCCGAAATTATATTGGCAGGACGACGCATGAACGACAGCATGGGCAAATATGTAGCCACAGAAGTGGTGAAACTGATGATTAAAAACTCCATTCGCGTAAAAGGAGCCAAAGCGCTGATGTTGGGAATCACTTTTAAAGAAAACTGCCCAGATATACGAAATACCAAAGCCATTGATATTTATAATGAACTAAATGAATACGAAGTAGGAGTGGATATTTACGACCCATGGGCAAATCCAGAAGAGGTACAACGCGAATATGGCATTACTTCACTTACCCAAGAACCCAACTTGAAAAACTACAACGCACTGATCGTGGCAGTAGCCCACAATGAGTTTCAAACAATGGACTTGAATTCTTGCAAAGAACACAATTGCGTCATTTATGATGTAAAAGGAGTTATAAATAAAGATATTTCGGAAGCAAGATTGTGATGTTTTGGACATGGTTGACACGGAAAGGTCTAATGAAAAGACAAAAACAATAATGACGAAGGACAATGTTGTGGCTAGGAAGTCTTATGCTTTTGCATTGAGAATTAATAAAGGCTTACAAAATTATTGTTCAGGAGCATAAAGAGTATGTTTTAAGCAAACAGCTATTAAGATCAGGAACTGCAGTTGGCGCATTGATTCGAGAAGCAGAGTTTGCACAATCTAAAGCTGATTTTATTTCTAAACACTATTGTCCGATAAAATAAGAAAGTATTGTTTTGGCGTAAATTGCTTCTATCAATTTTTTCCTCAATCCTAAAGGATGAATTGATTTTCAGCAATTTACACCCTTTATGGATGTGAAATAAATTGCGGAAAAGCAATATTTTTTAAAAAACCAAAACCAAGCCTCTCTTTTTCATTTTATACATATTCGCTTCTTATGCTGAGTTTTACATAAGATAATCAGATTTTTATCGGACAACAGTGATTTCTAAACTAAGTATCTCACTCAAAGAGTCAAACGAAACATCCTATTGGATTTCTCTTTTAAAAGATTCTGGCTATTTATGTCAAGATACAGCAAACATTCTATCAAGTTATAATAAGGAGCTTACAAGTATTCTTGTAGCCTCCATCAAAACAACTAAATCAAACCTTGATAAGAAAAGGTAAATAGCATTTCAGCTGCATAAGGCAAATAATAACAAGAAGATGTGAATAAACAAGATAAACATTGAAAAGCCAGCAACACTTTTCACTTTTAGTTTTTCACTTTGAAAAGTTCATGACATTTGAAATAATATAATAATAGAAAATGAACGAAAATATAGCTAACATTAAAGTACTTATCACCGGCGGTGCCGGCTTCATCGGCAGCAACCTATGCGAACACTTCATCAGCAAAGGATATAAAGTGGTTTGTTTAGACAATCTATCCACAGGTTTCAAATCAAACCTTGATGAGATAATCAATCATCCCAACTTCACCTATATAGAAGGAGATATTAGGGACTTAAACACCTGTAAAGAAGCCATTGCGGGATGCCACTATGTATTGCATCAAGCAGCAATGGGCAGTGTGCCTCGCTCTATCAACGATCCCATTACAACAAACGAAGTTAATATCGATGGTTTTTTAAATATGCTCGTTGCAGCTCGTGACGAGGGTGTAAAACGTTTTGTATATGCAGCCAGTTCATCCACCTATGGTGATTCAAAAAAACTGCCAAAGATAGAAGACAAAATAGGTCGTCCACTATCGCCCTATGCTATTACTAAATATGTAAACGAACTTTATGCCAATGTATTTGCCAAAACTTATGGCATGCAGTGCATAGGTTTGCGTTATTTTAATGTATTTGGTAAACGACAAACACCCGATGGTGCCTATGCAGCAGTCATTCCACTATGGGTTAAGTCGCTGATAAATCATCAGTCGCCCTATATTAATGGCGATGGATATTATTCGCGCGATTTCACCTATATAGACAATGTAATTCATGCCAATGAGCAAGCAATGCTACAAAGCACAGAAGAAATCTATAAACAGCGCGAAACCTACTATAATATAGATGTTGCTAAAGGAGAACGACTATCAATTGATTCTTCTCACTTTTCGGAAGTGTTTAATGTAGCTTTTGGTGGAAACACCACTCTTAACCAACTCTTTGAAACACTTCGCAGCAATCTAGCTAAGCACGACCCAGCCATTGCAGATATCGATGTTGTTTACAGAGATAAGCGTCCAGGAGATATACCACATTCGCAAGCAAGTATTTTTAAGGCTAAAACAATTCTTGATTATAATCCTCAGTATTCAGCTGAAGAGGGGTTTGAAAAGGCTTGTGAGTGGTATTTTAAAAACATCAATAAATAACAATTTGTCAGTATGGATACACTAAAACTCATAGGCAGAAAGAAAGAACTCTTCACAGAAGATATTAATTCCCACAAAGAACAATTAAACGAAATTGTTTCAAATTCTCGTTTCCTCGTTATTGGTGGTGCAGGTTCAATTGGACAAGCTGTGACAAAAGAAATTTTCAAGCGTCAACCAAAGAAACTTCACGTAGTAGATATCAGTGAAAATAATATGGTTGAACTGGTTCGCGATATAAGAAGCTCATTTGGCTATATCGATGGAGACTTCCAAACCTTTGCCCTCGACTGTGGATCGATTGAATATGATGCTTTCTGGAATGCTGACGGAGCATATGACTATGTGCTCAATCTTTCCGCTTTAAAACATGTGCGCAGCGAAAAGGATCCATACACTATGATGCGCATGATAGATGTAAACATTTTTAATACTGATAAAACTATTCAGCAGTCTATAGATAAAGGAGTGAAAAAGTATTTTTGCGTATCTACTGATAAAGCTGCCAATCCTGTTAATATGATGGGAGCATCAAAGCGCATAATGGAGATGTTTTTGATGAGAAAAAGTAAAGATATATCTATATCTACTGCTCGTTTTGCGAATGTAGCATTCTCTGATGGATCATTATTGCATGGTTTTAATCAACGTATCCAGAAAAAACAACCTATTGTTGCTCCCAACGATATCAAACGATATTTTGTTACACCTAAAGAATCAGGCGAATTATGCTTAATGTCTTGTATCTTCGGTGAAAACAGAGATGTCTTTTTTCCTAAACTAAGTGAATCACTACATTTGATTACCTTTGCTGATATTGCTGTTAAGTTCTTAATGAATTTAGGATACATTCCACATCTTTGTAGAGATGAGAATGAGGCTAGAGATAGAATGAACACTATACATACTGAAGGTAAGTGGCCTTGCTTATTTACTGAAAGCGACACTACAGGAGAAAAGGATTTTGAAGAGTTCTTCACAGAGAATGAAACTCTAGATATGAAACGTTTTAAGAATCTAGGTGTAATAAAAAACGAACTTAATAGGGAGGATGAGAAACTTGAGTTTTTCACCAAGGAGATCGATAAATTGAAGTCTGCTAAAAAGTGGACAAAACAAGATATTTTAACCCTGTTTTATACGATGATCCCAGATTTTGGACATAAAGAGACAGGTAAGTATTTAGATTCAAAAATGTAATACTCGGCAGAGTGAAGATTTAAAATATTATGGCATACAAAATACCTTTATTTCAATTGAATTTCGATGAAGATGAAATTCAAGCTGTAACAAATACAATACGCTCAAAATGGATATCTACTGGTCCAAAATGCGAGGAACTAGAACAGCAGTTTGTTGAAATGTTTGATGTGAATTATGCAATAAGCATGTCAAACTGTACGGATGCACTTCACCTGGCTTGTACATTGTGCGAGATTAAACCAGGAGATGAAGTGTTGTGTCCCTCCTTGACATTTGCAGCATCTGCAAATTGCATTAGATATGTAGGAGCAACTCCTGTTTTCTGTGATATTGTTGGACCTGAGGATATAAACATTGACCCAGCTGATATTGAACGAAAAATAACTTCAAAAACAAAGGCAATAATTGTTGTGCATATGGCCGGTTTTCCTGCAGATATGGATAAAATCATGTCTATTGCTAAAAAGCATAACCTTAAAGTAATTGAAGATGCTTGTCATGGACCACTTTCTGAATATAAAGGAAAGAAGCTGGGGACAATAGGTGATATAGGTTGTTTTAGCTTTTTCTCAAACAAGAATATCAGCACTGGCGAAGGTGGTATGATGATAACTAATAACGAAGTGTTAGCAAAAAGAGCACGACTTCTTCGTTCACATGGTATGACAACCATGTCTTATCAACGTGCGGGTGGACATGCAACAAGCTACGATGTAGTTGATTTAGGCTACAACTATCGTATGGATGATATTCGTGCTTCTATAGGTGTAGTGCAGATGAACAAACTTCAGAAAGATTTAGATAAGCGAGTTGAAGTAAGAAAATGGTATGACGAAAAACTTAAATCGGTAAAAGGAGTTATTGTACCATTCACTGAAAATAAAGAGTTTGTTTCAAATTATATTATGCCTATTGTGCTGAAAGAATCAAATGTAGAAAAAAGAGATCAAGTAAGAGACAAGCTACATGCTGCTGGAATACAAACCAGTGTGCATTATCCTGCAATTCATAGGTTCTCTATTTATAAAGATTATAAAGCAACTCTGCCTCAAACAGATTATGTGACAGACAATGAGATTACTTTACCTATGTATGCATCTTTAACAGAAGAAGATATTACTTTTATTGTTGAAACATTAGACACAATCTTAAATGGATAAGAAATCTATACTGATTTTTGGTGTAGGCCCTTTACAAAAGTCAATCATTGAGCGTTCTAAGTTGAAAGGTCTTTATACCGTTGGAATAGATCCAATGGAAGATGCTGTATGTAAAGATGAAGTTGATGCTTTTGAAGTAGTAGACGGTCAAGACTTTGAAAAAACCTTGGAAGTTGCTAAACGATATAATGTAAAAGGGATTATTACAGCTGCTACCGACAAACCATTGGTTATGATGGCACGTGTGGCAGAACATTTAAATTTACCTTTCTTTTCAATACAAACTGCTGAGTGGTCAACTGATAAACTTTTGATGAAAGAAAAGTTTATGGAAGCAGATATTCCTTGTGCAAAAGGTCTCTTGTTGAATGATGTAAGTGAACTTGAAGGTTTTAAAATGGATTATCCTCTGATTGTAAAACCACGTGACAATTCTGGGAGTAGGGGTGTAATATATTGTAAAGATCTGTGTGAAGTTGAGCAAGCTGTTCAAGAAGCACTTCAGTATACTAAAAAAAAGAGTGTGCTCATAGAAGAGTTTATTGAGGGCAAAGAGTATAGTATAGAAGCTATTCATTATAATGGAAAAACTCATATTATTCAATTTACGGAGAAAATCACAACTGATTTTCCATACAATGTTGAAATAGGTCATATACAACCAGCTGATATATCTTCTGATCATCAAGATGAAATAAAATCACTAGTTGGTGATATAGCACAAGCTTTAAAGTTTAAGAATTGTGCTTCATACAGAAGTTAAGATTAATGAAAAAGGTGTATTTGTTATTGAGAGTAGTCCACGATTGGGTGGTGATTTTATTACTTCCACTTTAGTGCCTTTATCTACAGGATTAAATATGGAGGATTTGTTAATTGCTATATCATTAGGGAAATCTTCAGATAGTTTTAGTCCTGCACTAGATTACACCAAACACTCGGGAATTATATATTTTGAAATTGAAAAGGGAGTAATTATTTCTATTTTAGGATTAGAGAAATTAAAGCTAATTCATGGAATACAAAAATGGGAATTTGATTTAAAATCTGGTGATAAGATAACTAAACCCTCTAATAGTTTAGATAGACACGGGTATGCGATATTTCAAACTGATACAAAAAAAGAATTAGAAGATAGTTTTTACAAATGTAAAGCAATCATTAATAAGCAAATCATAGTTGAATTATGAAAAAGTCAAAGGCTATTCAAAAAGTTGTTATTTATGGTGATTCAGACTTTGCTGATCAAGTTTACAGTCAGCTGGAATCAGATGATAGATATATGGTGGTAGCTTTCACAGTGGATGAATCTAAATATGAAAAAACTACTTTTAATGGTTTGCCTATAATAAAGTTTCAGCTTTTAAAAAAAGAATACAGCACCGAAGAGGTGTTAATTTTTCCCGCAATTGGATATTCCAGATCAAATACAATACGAGAAATAGTTTCTAAAGAAATAGAAAGTACAGGCTATCAATTAATGACATATATTTCAAAACATACAGTTATTGGAAATAACGCTGAGATTGGAAAAGGCTGTTACATTTGCGAGTTTGTTTCTATCGGCTCTAATTCTAAAATAGGTAATGGGGTAATGATGCTCCCAAATTCATCAGTTGCTCATGATGTAGTTATTTCAGATTATTCATATATATCAAGATCTGCGACCATAGGAGGTAAAACAGTTATAAAAAATAACACTTTTCTCGGATTAAGCAGTACTATAAAAAATGGCATTGAAATTGCCGAGTATAACATAATTGGGTCTGCTGCAAATGTTGTGAAATCTACAAATGCCAATGGGTTGTATGTGGGGAATCCTGCGAGGAGAGTAAAAGATGTTGATTTGAATAATGTGAAGATATAAATACTTGCAAAATGGTTTTATGTTTTAAAATGCTATGATTGAAAAAAAAATCTTTATTAATAAAGCAACAACAATAATTTCAGCTCTAAAAATGATGGACGAGTTGAAAAGAAAACTGTTAATTGTTGGCTCACCAAATAGTTTTAAAGGTCTTATTAGTATTGGTGATCTTCAACGAGCCATAATTAAGGATATGGATTTAAACTATCCTATAAGTACAATATTAAGGAATGACATAATAGTTGCGAAAGAAGGTGACGACAAAGAGAAGATTAAGAAAATAATGCTCAAAATTAGAGCAGAGTTTATGCCTGTAATCAATGACAAAAATGAAGTTGTCAAAATAGTATTTTGGGAAGATTTATTAGAGACGAAAAAACTACCCCCTAAAGAAAAGATCAATTTCCCTGTTGTTATTATGGCAGGAGGCAAGGGCACACGTTTACAACCTATAACTAATGTGCTGCCTAAGCCATTAATACCAATCGGAGAGAAACCAATAGTAGAACATATAATGGATCGTTTTGTAGATGTAGGTAGTAATGAATTCTATTTTACTGTTAATTTTAAATCTGAATTAATAGAGTATTATTTCAATTCGTTTGAACATCCTGAATATAGCATCAAATATTTGAAAGAAAAAGAATTCTATGGAACAGCTGGGAGTTTAAGCCTCTTGGATGGATTAATTGATACTACATTTTTTGTTTCGAATTGTGATATAATTGTTGATCAAGACTATTCAGAAATTTATCGGTATCACAAAGCTAATGAAAATGAGTTGACATTAGTTGCAGCTCTAAAGCATTATAAAATTCCTTATGGAACTGTAGAAACTGGTTATAATGGTTCATTAGAAGAAATTCAAGAAAAACCAGAGATAACTTATAAAATAAATGCAGGTTTGTATATATTAGAATCTCATTTGCTAAAAGACATACCTAAAAACGAGTTTTTCCATATAACTGATTTAATAGATAAAATTAAAAATAGAGGAGGAAAAGTAGGTGTTTTCCCAGTAAGCGAGAAATCTTGGAGAGATATTGGGGAGTGGGATGAGTATTTAAAGAATAGTGAAGAATGAAGAAACCATTAAATATACTATTATTAGTAGGTACAGCTAACGATATTTTTATATCTAATATGTCCAAATGGTTGAAGAAGTCAATGAATGTTAGCATTGATGTTTTTGAATTTGAGCCATCTTCTAATCAAGGTTATGACAATCGTCATTTTGATAACTTAACTTCAGTTATTTACAAGAACCCTTTAATGAGAGTAAAAGGAGTACGATCATTAATAAAACCATATATTGGTAGTAAACAATTAAGAAGATATTTATCAAATAAACATTATGATATAATTCAATGTCATTGGATTGTACCTGCTGTAGTTCTAACAAAAAATATTAAAGAACATTGTTCAAAACTGTATGTAACATTCTGGGGAGGTGAGCTTGAAACCTTGAAGCTACTGTATTCACATGATTACTATTTGTTTAAATTAAAGGAACTTCTTAATTCAGTTGACTCTATTATAAACTCTCAGCTTTTCCTAAATAAATTAAGTGAATATGTTCCAAAATTAAATGCAGAATTCCACAATGCTAGATTGGGTTCATCTTCAATA
Organism: Dysgonamonadaceae bacterium; assembly: GCA_028708095.1. GTDB lineage: Bacteria > Bacteroidota > Bacteroidia > Bacteroidales > Dysgonomonadaceae > UBA2632. The sequence continues at coordinate 6,139 of JAQVZQ010000033.1, read as the reverse complement.
GAGGAGTTATATAAATTAAATGATATTGAAACAAAAGAAGAATCTAAACAATATTGGAATATACCATTAGATAAAACAACGGTATTAATAGGTTATAGTGGTAAGGCACTGCATAATCATATTCCAATTATCAATGAGCTTAAAAAAAATAAAGAGTTTAAAATAAATTCTCATTTATTAGCTCCAATGACACGAGGAGCCTGTAAAAACTACGTATCAGAAGTAGAAACTACTTTAAAGAAAAGTGGGTTTTCTTATACCCTAATAAAAGATAGATTTTTATCAGATTTGGAAGTTGCTAGATTAAGAAGATCAACCGACATCACCCTTCAGTTATCCGATTTTGATGGTTATTCAAGAAGTATTGTGGAGCTTTTATGTGCAGGCTCTATACTTATTTATGGTGATTGGCTAAACTACAAGGATCGGCTAAATGATGATGGTTTTTCAGCTTATAGTGTTTCCTCAATAGAAGAAGCGGTACTAGTAATGGAAGAAGTAATAAGAGGTTCTCAGATAAATATTACAAATGAAAATCTTTATAAAGGCAGAAAATACTTATGGTCTGAATGTATCAAAGATTGGGTGAACATATACAGCGAAAGTGATTAAGTTTTTAAAGCAATTCTTCATATACGGCTTTGCTTCAATTCTTGGAAAAATTGCTGCTGTTTTTTTATTACCACTCTATACAAATGTATTAACTAAAGAAGAGTATGGTGCAATGGCACTTATAACTGCAGCAAAAGGTATTATTGATCTATTTTCAAATTTAAATATACATTCTGGTATTGCAAGAGATTATCATGAAAGAGGTGTTAATAGGACAAAATTAGTATCGACAGGTTTTATTTCTATTTTACTCTGTTCGATAGTCGTTTTTTTTATTTTGCTTATTAGTAGAGATTTTTGGATTGGTAGCGTTCTAAACATCCAAGACTATGAAAAAGCATTTATTATAATGCTTTTCACACTTCCGGCTGGCAGTTTATTTTCTTATTTTGGTATACTCACACGCTATAAGAATAGGGCTGTGGCTTTTTCAATTGGAAATATTGTTCAACTGTTTGTTCAGATATCACTTACCATTTATTTTGTTTTAGTTTTAAAGATAGGTGTTCAGGGTGTATTTTATGGTATATTAGGTGGTGAGATTATTGGGATAGTGTTTTTCTATTTCATAAACAAAGAGAACATACGAATTACTTTTGATAAAAATATTTTGAAAAGAGCTTTGATGTTTTCATTGCCTACACTACCTGCAATTGTGGCAGTTTGGATCGATAGTTCTTTAGGTCAAGTTCTTATTGGTAAATTTATTTCAGTAGAAGAAGCTGGAGTATATTCCATTGCTTTGAGATTATCCTCTGTGTTCTTGTTATTTCAAATAGCATTCAATAATGTTTGGAAGCCATTTGTTTATGAAAATTACAAGAAAGAAAATTTCAAAAAAGATACTATGCGCATTTTCAAACTTAGTGCATTAATGTTATTATTAATCTCTTTGAATTTATCGATGCTGTCTGATTATATAGTTCTACTATTGAGTAATATTACTTATCTTCAAGCAAGCAAATATTTAATCATATTATGTATTCCAATGAGTTTAGCTATCTTGCAGTTATTTGTTGAAATAGGTCCTGGAATTGTTAGAAAAACGAAATACCTTTCCTATTCTAATATAACAGGAAGTGCTTTTAATCTTATTTTTTTATTTATATTTCTCCCTAAGCTTGGAGTCATAACTGTACCAATTAGTTTGTCTGTTTCAAAACTAATTAATTACGCAATTATTTCATATTTCACAAATAAACAAATAGATTTTGCTTTTCCTAAAAAATATGTTTTATTTTTGATTATAATAGTTGCTATTAGTTTTACATTTAAAACTTATGATATTAGTCTAACAAATACAATTATACTACTGTTTGTTATTAATCTGTTCACTGTTATTTATCTGTACAGATATTATAATTTAAGTGTAGTATTGAAAAAATATATAGGAAAAAAAAGCTAAGAATGCAAAAGAATATCTTCATCATAAACAAATCTCAATTCGGCTATCATACCGACTATTATAAATATTGTGAATATCTACGAAACGAGTATGATGTTACTTATCTTTGTTTTGACACTGGTCATGAAAAGTTAGTAATGCAGGATGTAAAAGTAAAGTATGTTTCTAATAAGGGGAGTAGAACTGTCCGAGGTGTTCGATTTATTTTACAAGCTCTTGTGAATCTATTTTTTTTTAAAGGAATAGTTTTTATTCACTATTTCGAAAAATGTGAATTATTGAAACATTTTTTTCCTAAAAAGAAAATGGTGCTTGATATAAGAACATTGTCGATAAGTCCAAATTTAGACATTCGTCATAGATATGATACAGCTTTAAAAAATGCTATATCGTATTTTAATTTTGTCACTATTATATCAGAAGGATTGAGAGGTAAATTAGATTTAAATCTTGAAAAATCTGCTATATTACCTCTTGGTGCTGATATTATTTCAACGGTGGATAAAGATTTTGGTAATGAGATAAAACTACTTTACGTAGGCACATTAAATGGACGTAATATTGATCAAACCATATTAGGGTTATCTCTGTTTTTAGAGAACAATCCTGAAAACAAAAAACTTACTTATGATATTATAGGAGATGGAGATAAGAGTGAGTTGTCTGACTTAAAAAACTTAATTGAACAAAAGAATTTAAACAGTATTGTTACACTTCATGGTAGAATACCTCATTTTAAACTCAAACCATTCTTTGATAGATGTACAGTTGGCATTTCATATATTCCAATGACTGAATATTATGAACATCAACCACCTACAAAAACATTTGAATATATACTTTCTGGATTATTTTGTATAGCTACATCTACCCATTCTAACAAGGAGCTTATTACAGAAGATAACGGTATATTAATAGAAGATAATCCTGAAGAATTTGCAAACGCATTAGAATTCATTCATAATAATAAAAACTTCGATTCTGATAAAATTAGAAATACTCTATTAGAAAGTACATGGAAGGGAATTATAGATAATATTTTAATACCAATATTAAATAAAACATAAAAGATGTTCCAAAGCATTATTATACCTATTTTACTTAACCACTTATTGATTTTCAATAAAATATTTAAAATACTAAAACTAAAGTAGTAAAGTATATTAAATGTTTTTCTCGACAAAACAAAAACGATGTTCGCAGGCCTCCCACTTAATACTATATTATTATACAACGTTATTCTATTAATGTTTTATATTTGGTTTGTTGCCAGATATCGAAAAAGCAGTGTATCGTTACTAATAATAACTTTATTTTTTGCTGGATTATTCAGTGATGCTAGGTTTTTTTTAAATTCAAATATTGTATTTAATATCTACAAAATTATTATTTTCATTTGGACTCTTAAATTGTTCACCAAACACATAAACAAAAAATACTTATATAAATATAGATATCTTATTACTGCGTTTGTTCTGTTTTCAATATATTTCTTTGTTTTTACTATATTTATACATCATGATCGCTTGATGTTGATTTTTTCCCAATGGAGTAAGTATTCCATTCCTGTAATGTTTATAATCATACTTAGGAATGAAATGAAAAACATTAAAAAAGTAAATGTCTTTAATAAATTGTTTGGAACATTAATTATAGCTCAAATAGTACTTAGTGTCTTTAAATTGATAAATATACAGGACTATTATGAAGGATTAGTAGGTTCAATTACTGGACTTGCCGGTGGTGGTCCAGGAACAACTCTCCCACTTTTAGGTTTAGTTTGGTTAATGTTGAATAATAAGATGAATTTTAAATGGAAAAACATACTGTTTTTTGCCGGCTTGCTTTTTATAGGTCTTGTTACAGGTAAAAGAGCTGTTTTGTTTTTATACCCGATATTATTTGGAATGTTATATATGTTGTCAGCTAAAAACAGAAGTGTTCTTAAGTCTTTGCAAATCTATTTTAGTTTAATACTTATCATGCCTATTCTTATTTATGTAGGATTTAGATTAAACCCAACCTTAAACCCAGATCAAAAGATTTGGGGGCAATTTGATTTTGACTATGCATGGAATTACGCTCTAAAGTACAGCACTGGAAGCACCTCTGAAAATGATAGTGGCATACAAAAAGGTATTGGGCGCGTTGGAGCTGTAAATTTAATTTGGGACGAGATTGTAAACTCAGGTAAAAATAAAACTGTGTTTTTACTTGGTAATGGACTAGAATATTTTACTGAAGATAGTTTCGAAAACTACACCAATTCAAGCTACTTCTTTGGTATTGATCATAGAGGGTCGATTACAGGCCTAATTCAATTTGTGCTCACCATTGGTTTATTTGGTGCGGTTTTGTTTTTAATTTACTTGATTTTAATGATTCGATCTTTAGTAACTTATAAGCGATTAAGATACATTATTCTTTTTCTTGTTCTTATCGACTATATATTTTATAATTCAACAATTGTTCAAATTCCTTCATTAACTGTCTTATTAATTTTCGTAATGCTGTTATCACAAGTAAAATATAAAAAAACCGCAGTATCTATAAATGTCTAATTAAAAAACACAAAAACACATGACTGAGCCAGTAAGAGTATTGCATATGCTTTACAGCATGAACAGAGGTGGAGCAGAAACCTTGATAATGAATTATTATCGTAAAGTTGAAAGAGAAAAAATTCAATTTGATTTTTTGATTTCATCCCCTGAGCGATGTGATTTTGAAGATGAAATTATTAAAATGGGAGGAAGGGTTTTCAGGGTGCCGATTTTATCTAAAGATCCACTTATGTATATTAAAAAAGTTAATGAGTTTTTCAAACAGCACAAGGAGTACAAGATAATTCATTCTCATACATCAGCGAAAAATGCAATTCCACTTTTTATTGCAAAACTAAATAACATTCCACATAGAATTTGTCATTCTCATAATATAAAGAATGAAAAGGGTCTTAGCGGATTTATAAAAACCATCCTAAGGCCTTTTGTAAAATATGTTTCAACAGATTTTGTGGCATGTGGTGAAGATGCAGGAATATGGTTATATGGTCAAAAGTTTTACGAAAAACATGGGATGCTTCTCCGAAATGCTATAGATGCGGAAAAGCATAGATATAACGTCGATATTAGAAAGTATTTAAGAGAACAAAATAATTGGTCAGATAAAATTGTTATAGGGAATATTGCTCGTTTTGATGTTCAAAAAAATCATGAGCTTTTAATTGACATTTTTTTCTATATACGAAAGAAGAAATCAGATGCTATTTTAATTTTAATTGGAGACGGACCTCTAAGAGAAAACATAGTGAAAAAGGTGGAAACACTGGGACTGAAAGAAAGTGTTGTTTTTACTGGTGTTGTTGAGAATGTGGAGGATTATCTGCAAGCAATAGATGTGTTTTTATTACCTTCTCTTTATGAAGGTTTGCCTTTAACATTAATCGAAGCACAATCTTCAGGTTTGAAGTGTTTTACATCAAAAGATGTGGTTACAAATGAAAGCAACATTACAGGGTTAGTGAGTTTTATTTCCCTTGCTGATAATGCTGAAAAATGGGCGGAGAAAATCCTATCATCAATACCTTATCAGCGACAAGATATGTATCAAACTATTTTAGAATCAGGGTATGATGTTAGTTCTGCTGCTATTTCCCTTCAAAAGTTTTATTTTTCAAAATTAGAAAAAAGTTTAAAATAAAAAAAACTTTTCAATCACTACTACTATTAATTGATTTTCTTACAATTACAAGAATTCATTCTAATCAACTATTAACATTTTAATTGTCACTTTTCTTTAGATGAATGACATGTATTTGTTTATTTTTTCATCTCAAAATAAGAATGAAGTTTCGATTAAATAATGAAATAATTATGACAAATAAACCTAAAATCGCTGTTATTGGACTTAAAGGACTTCCTGCTTTTGGCGGTGCTGCAGCTGTTGGTGAGAATATAATTGAACAACTTAAAGATAAATATGACTTTACAGTATACTCAATATCATCGCATACTCATCTTAGATCTGGCACATATAATAACATATGTTATCAAAAGGTATTAAAATCTCTCCCTTTTAAAAAACTAAATTCTATCTTTTATTATATACGTGCAGCACTTT
>JAQVZQ010000032.1 GCA_028708095.1 Dysgonamonadaceae bacterium | reverse complement strand
TGTGCAATGAGATGAATCTTGCGCTTAAAGCGGGTGTGATGACTAAACTACCATGGCCCGATTTAAATTTGGATGATTGTAAGAATTTGAACTATGATCAATTGGATTTACATCGTCCTTATGCTGATGACATAATATTAGTATCAGAAAGTGGGCAACCCATGAAACGAGAGTTAGACCTTATAGATGTTTGGTTCGATTCGGGAGCTATGCCTTTTGCACAATTCTTTTATCCTCATATTTCAGATGAGGATTTTGAAAAAGTGTATCCAGCAGATTTTATTGCAGAAGGTGTGGATCAAACGAGAGGATGGTTTTTTACACTGCATGCTATTTCAACAATGATTAAAGATAGTGTTGCGTTCAAAAATGTTATATCTAACGGTCTGGTGCTTGACAAAAATGGTAATAAAATGTCTAAGCGCCTTGGTAATGCTGTCGATCCATTTGAAACCATTGATAAACATGGTTCTGACCCTTTAAGGTGGTACATGATAACAAATGCTGCACCATGGGATAATCTCAAGTTTGATATTGAGGGTGTCGAAGAAGCAAGACGCAAGTTTTTCGGAACATTATACAACACTTATTCGTTCTTTACACTTTATGCCAATGTTGACAACTTTAGTGGAAAAGAAAAAGAGATTGCACTTGAGGACAGACCAGAAATAGATCGTTGGATTATATCGTTGCTAAACTCATTGGTGAAACAGGTAGATGAGGATTACACAAACTATGAACCTACAAGAGCAGGACGTGCGATAGCTAGTTTTGTAAATGACAACCTTAGCAACTGGTACGTTCGTTTAAACAGAAAACGCTTTTGGGGTGGTGGCATGACTGATGATAAACTTTCTGCTTATCAAACATTGTATAAGTGCTTGCTGACAATATCTAAATTAATGGCTCCTATTGCACCATTTTATGCTGATAAGCTATACCTAGATTTAATTTCAGTAACAGGCGTTGAAGACTTTGAATCTGTGCATTTAGCCGATTTTCCAACAGCGAACGAATCTGTGATAGACAAAACACTGGAAGAACAAATGGATTTGGCACAAATAGCATCATCTATTGTGTTGGCGTTGCGTCGTAAAGTAAATATTAAAGTGCGTCAACCATTGGCTCAAATAATGATTCCTTTTACAGATGAGGAACAGAAACAAAATATAGAAGCCGTTAAAGGACTTATATTGAGCGAGGTGAACGTTAAGGAGCTTAATTTTGTAGATTCTACAAATGCTATGTTGGTAAAACGTATTAAACCAGATTTCAAGAAATTAGGTCCTCGCTATGGTAAAATTATGAAACAATTGGCTGTAGCAATTCAAGAGATGTCTCAAACAGATATTACGCAATTGGAAAAGAATGAGACCTTCCAATTAAATGTAAATGGGGAAGAGGTGATAATTGAATTATCAGATACAGAGATAATATCGGAAGATATACCAGGTTGGTTAGTTGCCAATCAAGAAAAGCTAACTGTTGCATTGGATGTAAACTTAAGTGACGATTTATTGAAAGAAGGTATTGCTCGTGAATTGGTAAATAGGATTCAGAACTTGCGTAAAACGCAAGACTTTGAAATTACTGATAGAATAAATATAGCTATTTCTTCTAACGAAAAACTTAATGGTGCCATAACTGACTTTTCAGATTATATTAAATCGCAGGTTTTAGCAGATTCGCTAACAATAACCTCTCAAGAGTTCAAAAATGAAATCGAAATTAATGAAGAACTGATAACGCTTGATGTAGAGAAGATTTATAGTTAAAGGCAGTGATAATAGCTACGTTATTAGTAAATTTGCACTATAAGCAGAATCGTTCACTAAAACATAAAATATAGATAGATAGATAACAAATATAAAGGACATTATTATGAAAGAAAAGACACGATATACAGATGCTGAACTTGAAGAGTTCAAAGCTATCATAATGGAGAAACTAGAAGCTGCAAAAGGAGAGTATGAAAACTTGCGTTCCGCAGTAATGAATGCAGACGGAAATGACACAATGGATACTTCGCCTACATTTAAAGTTTTGGAAGAAGGCGCTTCAACTCTTTCAAAAGAAGATGCAGGACGTTTAGCTCATCGTCAAATGAAGTTTATACAAAATTTACAAGCAGCCTTGATTCGCATTGAGAATAAAACATATGGTGTTTGTCGCGAAACAGGTGTTTTAATTCCTAAGGAACGACTACGTGCTGTTCCACATGCAACTCTTAGTATCGAAGCAAAAGAAGGCAAAGTAAGAAGATAGTAGCAAAAGTATTTATATTTATGAGAGAGAAAATCCCTAAAGGACTTGTTGCTATTATTGTAATAATTTGTGTTCTGATATTAGATCAAGTCTCTAAGATTTGGGTCAAAACTCACATGGCTTTATACGATTCGATAGAAATAACAAATTGGTTTAAGATATATTTTGTTGAAAACAATGGTATGGCTTTCGGCATTGAGGCTATAGGTAAACTCTTTTTATCAATTTTCCGCATTGTTGCAGTTGCCTTTATTGGGGTTTATTTAGCTAAAATCATAAAGAAAGATTATAAATTTGGATTCATCATCTGCATATCACTTGTGTTAGCAGGTGCTTTTGGTAACATAATTGATAGTGTCTTCTATGGTGAAATTTTTACTGCAAGCTATCCTGGACATGTGGCGCATTTTGTTCCAATAGGAGAAGGATACTCCTCATGGCTACATGGCAAGGTGGTTGATATGCTCTATTTCCCTATCATAGAAACAACATTACCTTCTTGGGTTCCAATATTTGGTGGAAAAGAACTGTTATTCTTCCGTTTTATTTTTAATTTAGCTGATTCATCCATCTCCGTGGGTGTTGCTATATTACTTTTATTTTATCGTAAAACATTGTCTCACTCTCTCCAAACAGAAGCAGAAAGACATAAGTCAATAAGTAAAATGAATGAATAATCTAATCAAATATCTATTTTTTTTGATTGTTACAACGATGGTTTTTTCATGTCAGAACCGTCCGAGTGAAGTTCTATCGCGAAAAAAAATGGAGAATTTGATGTATGATATGTATATTGCTGAAGCAATTATCGATAATGATTATCAAGAATTTATAGAACCTGAAAAGAAAGAAGCTTTAATTGCTCAAGTTTTAAAGAAACACAAAACAACAGAAGCTCATTGGGATACATCGCTATCATGGTATTCAGATAATATTGACGTTTATATTCAAATAAACGATTCAGTTAAAGTTCGTTTGAAACGTAATCAAACTGCAATTGATGAACTAATTGAGCAAAAGGCTACGAAAAATATTATTGATGAATCAAAACTGCCTGGTTACATCCCCCGACATTTTCGCATAGCTGGACTAGGATGTGATAGGGGCTTTAAATTCAGACTTGACTCTACTCAACTTGCAGAACGTTTTAACGACAATGATAGTATCTTTTTCCGATTAAACTTATTAGGTATCTATCCTTTAGGTTCTTATTCATTAAAGTCGATGCTGAAGGTCAATTATGCTGATACCACAATCTATGAAACATCAAAGCTAAGTGAGAACAGATCATATAGCTTCATCATTCGTAGGGCAGTTAATCAAGATACAGTACGTTCTGTTGATGGTTTTGTAAACTTGGTAGGTAAATTCCCACAAATACCTATTCAGTTGTATGAAATATCACTGGGTCAAAAAGAACTAGAGGTAAGCATGCAAGACTCAATTAAGGAATTTGATGAAAAAGAAACTGAGCGTTTACTGCATAAACCTCAGATGGTGAAGGATTAAATTATTTTTCCTGCTCTCCTTTCTGCGTCTCTATTGCACGATTGGCAGCTGCCCAAGCAATGGTGGAATAAAAGATGAAATACAACTTAAAAATTTAAGAGGAAGTAAAGTGAGAACTATGAAAGTACTCACTTTATTTAGGTCATTAAAATAGTTAGATAATGCGCTATGTCTAAAGTTTCAGTTTTTTGGAATAATACATGATAATTGCTAAAATGCAGAACAAAACTAAGCTTCCAACTAACAAGGCATAACTTTCCATTTGGATTAATATAAACACGAATATGTAAAGAAAAGCAAGTAACAGACCAATTAGTAACCCTTCTTGTTTGTTTTTCAAAATGCTAGACATATGTAAAATGATTAATCCAGTTGTCATTGTAGCCGCTACAATATAAGCAATATCAAAACCCCAGACTTCTGACAAAGAAAGTAACAGTGAATAAAACAATACAAGAGCTAATCCTACAAGTGAATATTGAAAAGGATTGACTGATTTGTTTTTTAGAACTTCTATAAAGAAAACTATCACGAATGTTAATAGGATTATTAAAATTGCATATTTAACACTGCGTATATTTTGCTGATATTGATCTACAGTTTGAATAAACTTGACTCCGAAAACAGATGAAGCCATTTTACTTATTTCAGTAGCATTGTCTACATTTACTGTTTGTCCATAACTGCGATTAAGATCAATGACTTTCCATTGTGCATTAAAGCCATCTTCAGTAACTTTGTGATTCTCAGGCAAGAAATCTCCTCCAAAACTAGGTGTTGACCAATCTGATTTAACGTTTGCAGTAGTTGTTTTTCCTATGGGAGCGATAAATAAACCTTGTGAACCATTTAAAGATAAAGATATAGAAAACGGAATTGAATCATTCGATATTTCATTTATAATTATTGAATCAAGTTTCACATTTAATCCTGTGCTAAATATTCCGTCAGAGATATTAGGAGCTGAAACTTGTTTTTCTCTTTCAGGAATATAGATTTCCTTTGAAAAATGGGAGTTTGTGTTTAGATTTTCAATAGGAATACCTGGCTCAAAATTTATACTCTCTTTGCCTATTTGTAGTAATACACCTTCACGAATTCCTTTTAGATCTGAAATACCCATAATCACTCTTACTTCATTTAAGAGCATATTCTCTGGGTTTATGCCAGTCTTTGCAAGTTCTTTCATGTTAAATGATCCAGAAAGTAGCAGGTCAGAGCTGTATACTGTTACGTCATATATTCCACGTTTTCGGGTCTCTACTCTAGCGTCTGCTATCACATTCATCTTTTCGGGTAGAAGAAGAAGGTCTTTTCTTACAAGTTCACGTTTTTCTTTTTGTACCAGCTCTTGCACATAAGGAATAACGATACAAGGTCCAGTTACTATTTGTTCGCCACTCCATTTAGAGGTTATTTCAGATACAGCACTTCTCTTTGTCTCTAGCCGTTCATAGATAAGGCTCTTTATCATTCCTAGCGGGATGAGTAAAAATAGAGTGAGGATTCCCACAACGACAACTTTAAAAGTTATTGAATGACGCTTTATTATACTTGCCTTTGGTGGTTGCGGAGGATTGGCTTTATAATTTGCTGGTGTTTCCATAAATTGATTGGTTTAATGATTTCTTTCTTTTATAAGAACAATAAAAGGTTTGTACAAATAAGTAATCTCATTATTTCCTAGCTACTAATTTAGACAATTTATTATTTGAATAAGTCTACAAAATATCATTAAAACCAATCTATTGCTAATATGAGTTTTATATAGCTACTACTATCAACTCATTTTACAAATGTATCATTCAACGCCACTACTGCTGCTTCATAAAACTCTCTTTTAACAACAAACTGCATATTTACTTGCTTAAGTGATTGGCCAAAACTCTCAATGTTTATTCCTCCCTCGTAGAGAGCCTTGCTGGCTTTATAAAGAAATCCAGGTAACCCAATGTTGGTTCCCAAAACACATATAATAGCACACGGCAAAGTGGAAACAAGATAATAATTGGCAGTTAGTTCTTGAATGAGCTTTTCTGATTTTTCATTATCCCATACTACCATAGTAATAGAGTTAGCATTGGTGGATTTTAATATATAGCTTACTTTGTGTTTTGCCAAATGTTGCATTATACCTAAATCGAAACCAACTTCTCCTACCATCATAGGGTCGTGAACTTCAACAGCTATTACTTTTCGAGAGCCTGAAACAATTTCTACACGAGGGTTAGGCGATACATAATCTGCAGATATTAATGTACCTGGATGTTCTGGTTCAAATGTGTTTTTGATGCGAATATTAATGTTTGCCAACTCCAAGGGCTTGGCAGCACGTGGATGAATGGCTTCCATACCTATATCTGCCAGTTGATCAGCAATAATAAAATTGGTATAACCAACAGGGATAGAGTTTTCAACACCTACAATTTTCGGGTCCGCACTTGATAAATGATATTCTTTATGAATAATGGCTTCTTCTGCTTTTACCTCTACAGCTATTTTACTAAAAGTAACTTCAGAGTATCCACGATCGAATGCACGCATAATACCTTCTGTTCCTTTTGTATATCCTGTTGCGACACACAAGACTTTACTGAAATCAATATCTGAAAACTCTCTGTGTATGCGTTGATCAATAGTAAGAGGAACATTATCATTGAATCCACACAGGTCAACAAAACGTGCATTAATACCATTATTATTCATAATATTTGCAGAGTTCCAACCTGAATGCGCTTCTCCAATCGAAGCTAATATTTCTCTTGCTGCAAGTGAGATATCAACCATGTTTACATAACCAGAAGCCATAACTTTCCCAAGGCTATAAAGGAGTGTTTTTGCCTGATCTACACGGAAGCGAATAAAATCACTTGCTTCTTTCAAGTCGAGCCCTATATCAGCAAAACCATCGTTAATCAATAATAGTCTTTTGCAAAATGAGTCAAGTGCACTGCTATAGTCTTCACCATTTAAGAATCTATTATAAATACCAGGCTCACCTGTTTTTTTGTGTTCTAAAAGCCAATTGGTAACATTATTGTAGGCAGAAACTACAAAAATACGATTATAGAGTTCATCGTTCTTACGTCCACCTTTGATTATATTTTCTAGTACATCCTGAAACTGAGACATGGATGTTCCACCGATTTTTTCTACTGTAAGCATTATTTTATTTTTATATTTAAGTTGAGATTAAAAAATTAAAATTGTATCAATTCTCGATATAAACGATGGATGGGGAGACCCATAATGTTATAATATGAACCGTTTATATTCTTTACAGCTACATATCCAATCCATTCCTGCACTCCATACGAGCCAGCTTTATCGAAAGGGGAATAATGATTTACATAATATTCAATTTCGTTATCAGTTAACTCTGCAAATTCTACTTCAGAGGTTACTGAGAAAGAAATCTGTTTGTCTATAGATGTTAAGCATACACCAGATATAACACTGTGGGTTTTACCAGAGAGGGTGCGCAACATCTCTTTTGCTTCTTTTTTATTGTTAGGTTTACCATAAACTACTCCTTCTAAAAGAACTATGGTGTCTGCTGTTATTAGCAGATCGTTTGCAGCTAAAGAAGGTAAATATGGGGTCGCTTTTTTTAGGGCTACAAACTCTGCAATCTCATCTCCTCGTAAAGACTCGGGGTAAGATTCATCGATATTTGGCAATACTTTAACTTTAAAATCGATGTCAATACCCTTTAATAATTCCTTGCGACGTGGAGAATTTGATGCAAGAATAACTTTGTAATCGGTTATCTTCATAATCCTTGGCGAAGTCTAACCAATTTTGTCAACAACTCTTCCAACTGATCAAGTGGCAACATATTTGCACCATCCGATTTTGCAAGGCTGGGAGTAGGGTGAGTTTCAATGAATATTCCATCAGCACCAACTGCAATAGCAGCTTTTGAAATAGTTTCAATTAAGTCAGGTTGACCACCTGTAACTCCAGAAGACTGATTGGGTTGTTGCAAACTATGCGTTACGTCCATTACTACTGGGAAACCAAACCTCTTCATAATTGGGATACCTCGATAATCAACTATTAAGTCGTTATATCCAAAAGAAGAACCTCGTTCAGTCAACATCACATTTTTATTGCCAGAATCCACCACTTTTTGAGCGGCAAACTGCATACTTTCAGCAGAGAGAAACTGTCCTTTTTTGATATTTACAATTTTACCAGTTTTTGCTGCTGCAACTAATAACTCTGTTTGTCGACATAAAAAAGCAGGTATTTGAAGTATATCAACATACTCTGCCACCATCGCAGCTTCGTGTGATTCGTGTATATCAGTTACCACTGGAAGTTGGAGTGTTGAACCAACCTTTTGTAATATTTTGAGTGCTTTTTTATCGCCTATTCCCGTAAATGAATCTACTCGAGAACGATTAGCTTTTCGGTACGATCCTTTGAACACATAAGGGATACCTAGTTTGTCCGTTATAGTTTTAATTTTTTCTGCAATGTTAATTGCCATTGCTTCATCTTCTATTACACAAGGTCCTGCCAGTAGAAAAAATGTTTCACTCGAGAAGTAAGATATATCCATCTTAAGGTGTGATTTTAAATTTTGCACAAGATACAAAAAACCTTTTATTTTTGTAGATTTGTATTTAAAGAAATATTCCATGGTAATAGATATCTGTTTTTCTCCAGCTCTTTTTCCTTTTTACTCCCAGCCTAAAGATGTGGTAGTTGTAACCGATATATTTAGAGCAACCACCACTATGTGTGTTGCATTTTTAAATGGTGTATCCGCAATAGTCCCTGTTGCTACGACAGAAGAGGCCGAGCAATACAAAGACCAAGGTTTCTTGGTAGGCGCAGAACGCAATGTAAAGCGATGTGATTTTGCCGACTTTGGGAATTCGCCTTTTGAATACACCCGTGATAAAGTTGAAGGAAAAGAAATAGTATTCACTACTACTAATGGTACTCATGCACTGCATGTTGCAGAAGGATGTAGAGAGCTGTTAATAGGTGCATTTTCTAATATTGATGCCGTTGCTCACAGATGTATTGAGCTGCAAGGAAGAGTTGTTGTTTTATGTGCAGGCTGGAATAATAAGATAAACATTGAAGATATATTATTTGCTGGAGCTTTAGCACAAAAACTTTCTGCTAAAACAGAAGTTGAGTCTAATTCCGATGCTGTTAATATTGCGGTTGAATTATGGAATGAGGCTAAAAAAGATCTCTCAGGGTATATTAAAATGACAGAACACTATCATCGTCTAATCGCAAATGGATTAGAAGAAGATGCGAAGTTTTGTTTACAGCTTAATTCTGTACCCTTGGTACCAAAATATAATAGTGATGGTAAAATACGTATTAATAAGTCTTCGCAATAAAAGACTTAAAACTAAATATTTTCTGGAGGACACTAATTAAATCAAGTAAATTTAATTCAGACATAGATGAGTAAATCAATGAATTCTTTAGCTGCAATAATTATTATGATCATATTTTCAGGCTGTGTAAATAAACCAAAGATTTTAATTGTTGGTGATTCCATATCAATAGGATATACTCCGTTTGTGGAATCATATTTTGCGGATAAAGCTACAGTAATTCATAATCCTGGCAATGCGCAACATACTGGAACAGGTTTAGCGAATATAAGAGATTGGGTTGGTAACGAAAAATGGGATATTATTCAAATTAATTGGGGCTTGTGGGACATAGCACACAATAGTGTAAAGGGAAGGGATAAAGAAAATGGAAAAATTACATTTAATATTGATGAGTACGAATCTAATTTGGATAGCATTGTATCAATTATAAAAGGAATGACAGACGCAACGATAATTTTTGTTACCACAACATATGTTCCAGAAAATGAGCCCGGCCGATACACTTCAGCTGTTTTGAAATTCAATAATGCAGCAATAAAAGTAATAACAAATCATGAAATACTGGTAAATGATATATATAACGAATCAATTCTCATACATAATAAATATGGAGAAGGCGAAAATGATGTGCATTACACAAAAGAAGGTTATGTAGAGCTAAGTAAATTAATAATTGATTTTATTGAAAGTGTATTATAATAACATTTCCCTTACCCTTCTTCCCTATTCTTTTTCAAAGTGTGTTTGAATCACCTTTAGGAATATGCTTGTCTTTAAACAGACAGATAAAAAGAACAAACTTTGTTATTTTATTTACTGTCTAAATATTTTTAACAGTTTGTCTGATAGATTACTCAATTACCACATCATTTTAATAGATAGTTGACTACCATCACTATTACTTTATGGCGAAAAGATGTAAATCAATGAGCGTTTACTACAATTACACGGTGGGAATCGTTCTTCCTAGTTCACTAATAGACGATCCCTATTTGGGAATCGTTCATCTTAGTTCACGGATAGACGATTCCCGCCACACAATTTTAATAAATGGATGCACAATGTGCATTTATTTTGATGTTTATAGAGTTATCAGATACAGATTATGATAAATACATCATGCAGAGAGATTAGTTAGTGAGAGTCAATAAATTTAGAAGCAATTTTGGTGTTACCTCTTACAATGAGTGCTTTGAAACTTGAGTAAAAAGAATAAACTGTTATGTGGAATTGCTAATTATTCATGGAAAAGCAATAAACAAATAAGCAGTAGGTATAGCTTTATTGAATATTCCATCGTTTTTTAAACGTATTATGTTTGACACAAAAAAAGATGACAAACTTATTTGCCATCTTTTTTTAACACCATAATGTTTTCTCTTGAATTAAAGCAAGTATTAGTTGATACCTAATTTAGCTTTTACTAGTGGATTAGCATCTATTGCGGTTGTACTATGATATGCTACTGAACCTGAGGATAAATCTAATATGTAAGTATATCCTTTTTCTTCACCAACTGCTTGAATTGCTTTTTGCATTTTCTCTTGCACAGGAGCTAAAAGTTTTTGTTGTAGATCTTGAACTTCTTTCTGACTGTTTTGAATGAAAGCTTGATATCTTTCTTCAATTTGTTGAATTTGTTTTTGACGATCCAATAGAAGTGCTTCAGTTACCTCATCGTCAGATTTTTTAAACTCTTCCATCTTGAGGTTGTATTCATTCTCTAATGCAGCGGCATTCTTTTTTACTTGCTCTTGTTTAGTATTCAATTGTGTTTCGATTGCTCCCAATTCTGGCATCATGCCAAAAATTTCTTGTGAATTGACAAATGCAATTTTCGTCTCTTGAGCCACTAATGCAAGAGGCATAATTGCAAAGAATAAGATGATTAATTTTTTAAACATAATAGATTTTATTTGGTTTGTTTTAGTTGTAATTTATATTTTGGTGGTCAAAGATAAATGTTTTATTTAGAATATCCTAACTTTGCCAATACTTCGTCGCTGATGTCAATATCAGGTGATGCAAATATCATTGATGTTGCTGATGCTCTGTCAATCACCGACTGATAACCACTCGCTATTGCAATCTCTTTTATGGCATTATAAATGGCATCATGAATAGGATCAATAAGTGCTTTACTACGTTTGTACATTTCACCTTCAGTACCAAAATATTTATTACGAAGTTGTTGTAGCTCGTTTTCTTTTGCTACAATATCGTTTTCACGTTTAGTCTTTTCTGCTGCGTTTAAAGTTGATACGTTAGCCTGAAAGTTTTTATACATTTCCTTCACATCATCTTGCATTTTATCAACTTCAGCTTGCCATACCTCTGAGGTCTTTTCTAATTGTTGATTTGCAGTTTGATACGTTGGTATGTTCTTTAGTATGTATTCCATATCTACCAATGCATATTTTTGAGCATAACTGCTCATTGCTAATGCAATAAATAAACCGATAAATAATAATGTCTTTTTCATAATCTTCAAATTTTAATTTCGTTATTGTATTGACAAACTTAACTACTAATCGTTTATAGCACCTTCGGTAAATTATGTTAATAAGACAATTATTTAAAATTCCTGACCTATAATAAAGTGGAATTGGCTTCCTCCACTATTTCTGTTTCCATTTACTTTGTCGAAACCATATGCCCAGTCAATACCCATCAACCCAATCATTGGGAGATGTATACGTGCACCCACGCCAGCTGATCTTTTCAAATCAAAAGGATTAAAGTCTCCTATATTTTGCCAAGCATTACCAGCTTCTACAAATACTAATCCATAAATTGTGGAACTTGGTTCAAGTATGAATGGGTATCTAAACTCTAAGCCAAGTCGTGTGTATGCACTTGCCATTCTTCCGATTGATCCATTTTGGTAACCACGTAGTGCTACTGTTTCAGTAGCATATTGTGACGAGTAACCAGACATGCCGTCTCCACCCACATCAAATGTTTCAAAAACAGATT
Source organism: Dysgonamonadaceae bacterium (assembly GCA_028708095.1). Lineage (GTDB taxonomy): Bacteria > Bacteroidota > Bacteroidia > Bacteroidales > Dysgonomonadaceae > UBA2632. Next base: position 7,521 of record JAQVZQ010000032.1, on the reverse strand, counting down.
TTTTATCTTTATTATAGTAGCCCAAGAAGCCAAATTCTGCACGTGTAGCCATTACAGGTGTACGTTTGATCATCATGGAGGAAAGAGGAGTATAAGTTCTCATTTTGAACTTCCACTTATGATACTCGAGCCATTGGTACTTTTTCGAATTTTCATTCCCGTTTTCATCTCTAGGTAAGTTTTTATAATCAACCCCATCGAATAAAGAGAAGGGCGGAGTCAAGCCAACATTAAATGTGAACTGTGAACCCATACGTGTATATAATGGGTTATCAATTGAGTTTCTTGCCAATGTGAAGTTAAGTGATATGCTATTGCTTACTCCATTTGGAATAAGGAAATAACGCCAGTTCTTCATGCGGTAAAGCTGATATCCAAGTTCACCTTGCAAATAGAAGTAGTCGTCTGGCCATGCCAGCCTTTTGCTATATCCAAGAGAAGCACCAATAACTTCGAAAGTTTTATCAGGGTCAAAAGAATACTCCATCATACTTTGTCCATAAGCACTGTTATATCCACCACCGTACATTCCGCTATATCCGCCACCGTACATTCCTCCATAACCACCGTAGGGGTCATACATATTTTGTCCTTGAAAGGCCCTATCGCTCATATCAGACTGGCGTGAGTAAAATGCGCTAACTGAAAAGCTATTTGGGCGTTTACCTCCAAACCAAGGTTCGATAAAAGAAAACTGGTAAGATTGGTAGTACTGACCATTTGTTTGTGCACTCAATATAAGTGTCTGTCCTTCTCCTTGAGGAATGATTCCTCTATAAGAGGAAGGATTTAGCATATTCTTTAATGAGAAGTTGGTTAGTTTTAGGCTTAACTTACCCACAAGACCTGTTATTCCCCAACCAGCTGAAAACTCAATCTGGTCATTGCCTTTTGATACTAAATCATACGTTATATCTACTGTTCCAGATTCTTGATCGGGTAGCACATCAGGATTCATATTCTCAGGGTCGAAGTGACCTGTTTGAGCAATTTCTCTTATAGAACGTATCAATTGTTCTTTGCTGAATATGGCACCTGGTTTGGTGCGTAACTCACGGCGAATAACATCTTCGTATAGTCTGTCATTACCTCGAATATTTACACGCTTAATAGTTGCTTTGCTTCCTTCTATTACCCGAAGTTCTAGATCGACAGAGTCGCCAACAATGTTTGTTTCAATTGGGTCGATATGCGAAAAAAGATATCCGTTGTTTTGGTAAATATTTATGGTTGCATCTTCGTCTGAAATTAAACGTTCGTCTAATTTTTTTTGATTATAAACATCACCAGGCTTCATATTCAACTCTCTGTCTAATTGAAGAGAATTAAATTGAGTGTTTCCCACCCATTTTATTGATCGGATAAAATATTTTTCTCCTTCATCAAGTTTTATTTCTATATCCACCGATTTATCATCATGACGATAGACGGTATCCCATATAATTTCAGCATCTCTATATCCTAACTCGTGATATTTTTCTATAATCTTCTTTTTATCTTCTTCGTAATTATCTTCAACGAACTTCTTCGTTCTAAACAAGTTAATAATCTTCCCTCTTTCGTTGGTCTTCTTCATTGCCCAAGCTAACTTGCTATCTGTTATAGCTTCGTTGCCGATAAACTCAATGCTATTTACTTTTATCTTTTCTTTTTTATCTACCACAATATCCAGAATAACCTGATTTTTATTTTCAACATCAGGTTTCTCCATAATAGTAACTTCAGCATCACCAAATCCTTTTTCCGAAAAGTAAGCTTTTATAATAGTTTTTGCGCTGTTTACTTGGTCTGGAGTTATCTGGTTGCCTTTTACCATGCCCACTTTCTTCTCAATGTCTTCACGTTCACCTTTCTTCATTCCAGTATAATGAATATCTGAAATTCGTGGTCTTCCTGTAAGTCTCAATTCAAGCCAAACTTTATCTCCTTCAATCTTTTCAACCAATATTTTTATATCGGCAAAAAGTCCTAGTTTCCAAAACCTGTTTATAGCATTTGTTATTTCATCTCCCGGAATTTGAATTTCTTGTCCGACTGATAAACCCGCAAAGTTAATCATCACAAAGTCTTGTTCCTCATACATTGTTCCTTCAATGCCTGTAACTTTAATGTTAGCGATTGTATACTTCTTGGGTGTAGCCGTATAGTTAATTACGGGCGATGTCGTATAGTTTATTTCAGGCGATGTAACAATACTATCTTTGGGATTAGCCGATGCTGGATTCTCCGTTATGGTTTGTCCCAAAACATTCGCCTGAAAGGCGAAACAAAGTATCACTATGCCAATAAATGCTTTTTTCAACATTGTTTTATTTTTTCGTTTCTCTGTATTATGCTGTTACAGGTGTTTTAAATTATAGTTTTTCTTTTTTTATCTGCTCGCTGGTTTTCCCGAATCGTCGTTCCCTACACTGAAAGTCCAAAATTGCTTTGTACAAATGTTCTTTGTCAAAGTCTGGCCAATAGGTGTCAGTAAAATACAACTCGGCATATGCCAACTGCCATAATAAAAAATTGCTTATACGTTTTTCTCCCCCTGTTCTAATTAATAGATCGGGGTCAGGAATTCCTTTTGTAGATAGGTAATTGGAGAATGTTTCCTCGTTTATTTCTTCAGATGTTAATTGCTTCTCTTTGATGTCATGAGTAATTTGCTTCAAAGCTTCAGTTATTTCCCATTTCGATGAATAGCTTAATGCCAAAATCAATGTTATTTTTGTACCGTTAGCCGTTTCCTTCAAAGATTTATCCAGTGCATCTTTTGCTTTTAAGGGTAATCTATTGTAATCTCCAATCAAAGCTAATCGAACTCCTTGTTTAATTAAGTCAGGTGTTTCTTTTACAATGGAATACACCATTAGTTCCATCAGTGCGTCTACCTCTTCGTCAGGACGGTTCCAGTTTTCTGTGGAAAAGGCATATACCGTCAGAAAATCCACATCTGCTTTAGCTGCTGCTTCTACAACTCTGCGAACAGCAACAACCCCTTCCTGATGTCCATACGCTCTATCCTTTCCGCGCTGTTTGGCCCATCGTCCATTACCGTCCATGATAATGGCAATATGAGAAGGTGTTTTATTATTATTTATTTTTTCTAATAGAGACATACTCTATATTTTGTCCTTAACTGGTTATATTATACTTTATCTAGTAAGCACTTGCTTCTATCTCGGTAGTTGGAGTTGCAAATAAATTATACGATATAAGTTATTTTACAAATAACTTATTAATTCGTCCTTTCCACACATCAACTAGTTGTGTTTGATTGGCTGATTCACCACCAAATATCCAAATGAAGTTGTCGTCATCAACACTTACAGATTGATTTACTCTCGTTGTAAAGTTTGAAGGTAATGATTGCTTATTGCCTGCTTTTTCCCAAAACACCCCATAGTTAGGTGATGTGTAAAACACATTTTTATTGTTTTCAGGAGTCATTAAATATATTTTTTTATCGTATTGGAATAGTGAAGATCCTGTTACATTAAAATTCAATATTTTCGAAGTGGAACTAATTGTGTTGCCTTTTTCTTGTAATATCCACACGCTTTTATTGTTTAAACTGCTTTCAAAGCTTTTTCCTCCTGTTACAATCAGATACTTTGCTGTGTAATTTAGCGTGTCGTTAATCGATGTATAAGTATAGTCTGTAATAGGAAACCCTGCCGGTACATTATTAAGTAGTCGCAAAGATGAAAAATCTTTAGTCTTAGCAAATTTGTAAGTACTACCATCTTTTACTATTGCAAGAATTGAGTCATTAGTGAATGAAGGAAGTTTGCCAAATATACTTATTGTAGGCAGGGTTGTTGTGCGCAATTGCCAGTCTGTACCATTTGAAGAATGATACACTCTATAGTTGCTATCTAAAGCATACCATGTTTCAATTCCTTCATACTCGTACTGTTGTATTGTGTTTAAAATAACATTTTGTGGAAGCCCACTTAAAGTTTGGCTTGTCCAATTGGAGCCGTCCGCTAAATCCGATGTTGATAATTTAGTAGAGCCACCTGATTTATAAAAAGCAAAAAAACGATTTTTATTAGCTATAGTTACTTGATCGGTAGGATTAGCAATGTAATTTTCAGTAACAGTTTGCCAGAAAATAGTGTCTGGGTCTTGTTGGTGAGTATTTAGTTTAAACGTATATGTCTTTTTAGTTTTACCGTCTTGAGCATATATCTCAATGTGCTTGAGTTCATTTATCATTACTGAATCTGTAGTGTTCCAAATATATGAACTATCATTTGCCAAATAAAGCTTTATCCCACTTGCCGAATTAGTTGAAATATTCATAATAACACTTGAAACTTCGAACAGATAGGGTAGTGAATCCTTATTGAAAATTATTGGAGCCGATGATACTTGATCGATTGAAAATACCACTTTAGGTAATATTCGTAAGCTGTCCTTGGGTGATGAAATTGTTAAAGATGTTATTTGTGCATCTGCCGAATATTCATAATCTACTTCATCTGAATTTAAGCATGAGCTTAAGATAAAAGCTGCAGCAATAAAAGCAAAACAGTAATAAAACCAGTTGTATATCATTTGTTTCAAAAAATTTGTATAATCTATTTAATCTCTGCAAAAGTAGGAAGTTTTTCCCCTTTTACCATAGATAAATTAATATTTAAATTTAATTTCGAGTTATTCTCTTCTTTATATGAAAATGAAAGGAATCTATATACTTTTTAGCATTTATCAGACTCCCATATATTATAGGAGAGCTAATGCCATAACCAATCTCACTTTGAGCAACTTCGACAAAAGCTTCGTCCCATAGATTATTTTCCAAAAAGGATGAAATTAGAACAGTGCCCCCTTCAATTAAAACTGAAGCTATATTTAAGTCTCTCAATTTTCTAATTATTTGCTCATTCACATTTTTGTCAAAATTGATCTGTATAATCGAAACATTTTTATAAGATGGATAAGATTCCAATTCTGTGAATGCTATTGTGGAAACATCACCATTCAACAGGTTGTTAGTTGCATTCAATTTGCCTGCTTTATCAATTACAACACGTATGGGATTATCTCCATACCATTTTCGCACATTCAGTTTCGGGTTGTCCTTAATTGCAGTATTTGTTCCCACCATAATAGCCATTGTTTGTGCACGAAGTTTATGTACGATGCATTGTGTAACACTGTTAGATAGTCTAAGAGCAGGTTTTTCATAGTTCAATCTGTCAGTGTCTATAAATCCATCTTTGGTTTGCGCCCATTTCAGAATTATAAAAGGTCGGTTCTCTTTTTGGTTTACAAAGAACACTTTGTTTAATTCTTCAGCTTCCTTTTCCAATATTCCCACTTCGACTTCAACACCACTCTCACGCAATAGTTGAATGCCTTTACCCGCTACTTTATTATTCGGGTCAGTTACTGCAACCACAACTCTAGGAATTTTTTTCTCAACAATTAATTCTGCACAAGGTGGCGTTTTGCCATAATGAGCACACGGTTCCAGAGAAACATACAATGTAGATTCTTTTAAAAGTGATACATCTTTCACTGAATTTATCGCATTCACCTCTGCATGAGCATGACCTATTCTTCTGTGGTAACCTTCACCAATTATTGTGTTGTTATGCACAATAACACAGCCAACTAAAGGGTTGGTTTTTGTATAACCTTCTCCCTTTTTTGCCAGCTGTAAACAGCGCCACATATATTTTTCATCTACATGCATTTTATTTATCTTTGTTGCTCATCTCAAATTCAGATTATCGATGTTTGAAAACCCTGTTGAATATATTCGCACTGAGTTAATTGAAAAATATACCCCTGGAGAGATTCGAGTATTCACTTCGCTCATCCTAAAAGAGGTCTGCAATTTATCATTTTCTGATATTGTTGCGTGCAAATTTAGTGATTTATCTGACAACGAGAAACAAAAGATATTCCACATCTTAAATCGATTGAAAAATAACGAGCCAATACAATACATTTTAGGTGTGACTGAATTCTATGGATTAGATTTTAAATTGAGCCCGTCAGTTTTAATTCCTCGTCCCGAAACAGAAGAATTAATAGAGTGGATCTTATTAGAAACTAAAAACCTCAACCCCCATGTTTTGGATATAGGAACAGGTAGTGGATGTATCCCCATTGCTTTGGCAAAACATATGCATGGTGGAACTATAGAGGCATGGGATGTGTCAGACGATGCGCTTGACGTAGCAAGTGATAATGCACGTATTAACAATGTCTCTGTGCTTTTTAAGAATGTTGATGTATTGCAATATCAAAATAACAATAAGATTTATGATGTAATAGTAAGCAATCCTCCATATATACAAGAATCAGAAAAAGAGCAGATGGATAAAAATGTTCTTAACTTCGAACCCAATATAGCTTTATTTGTGCCGAACGAAGATGCACTTATTTTTTATCGTCGCATTGCAGATATCGCAAAAGAACAGTTGAACAACGAGGGAATGCTTTATTTTGAAATTAACCAATCGAAAGGACCTGAAGTCGCACAATTACTAAAGGATAAAGGCTTTGTAAATATAGAATTGAAGAAAGATATATCAAACAATTATAGAATGATTCGTGGAATGATTTTACGTTAATGATGAAACAACAAACACGCAATACTATATCAGAGGTGAAGGCATACAGCAGGATGTCCAATTTATGTGCTAAAAGGGAATGCTGTGTGTTTGATATAGAAACAAAACTAAGACGCTATGATTTAGATAAGGAGGCAATCGAGCGAATTATCAAACAACTCATAAAAGAGAAGTTTATAGATGAATTGCGTTTCACACGTAGCTTCATTCACGATAAAGTGCGTTTCAACAAATGGGGAAAAGTGAAAATTGAGTTTGCCTTACGACAAAAACGAATTCCTGAAAATATTGTTGCTGAAGTATTATGTGACTATTCAGACGAGGAGTTAAATGATTCATTACAGCCGCTGATAGAAGCAAAATGGAAAACAATAAAGGGAAATTCAGATTATGAAAAACAAAACAAGCTTATTCGTTTTGCTTTGGGACGAGGCTTTGAAATGAAGCATATTTTGGACAGTATGAAAAAATTAAAGTAGAATGAAAGTAAAATGTATTTTGCAAGAGGTTGCTCATCTTTTCTTTCCAAATTGCTGTGTGGTGTGTCTAGCAAAATTACTTCCCAACGAAAAGGGTGGTTGTTTAAACTGTTTATACAAAATACCCAGAACCAATAACTTTAAAGAATCTAACAATTCATGTGAACAGCTTTTAGCTGGTCGTTTTCCTTTCGAACGAGTGGCGTCATTTTCTGTATACACCAAAGAGGGACAGCTGCAACCCTTCATACACGAACTCAAATACAATCATAAGCCATACATTGGAGAGCTATTGGGTACTCTCTATGGAAAAGATATGTTAGGCAGCGACTTCATTGACAGTATAGATTTGATTGTTCCTGTACCACTTCACCCTAAGAAATTATTAAAACGAGGATACAACCAAGCAGAGGCAATTGCTAAAGGTCTATCTAAAGTGACTTCTAAAAGTGTTTTAATAA